>RFPK01000084.1 GCA_009926195.1 Synechococcaceae bacterium WB4_1_0192
GGGGGGCCAATCGGCCGAGCGCGAAGTCTCTTTGATGTCGGGCCAGGGCGTGTTGCAAGCCTTGCGCTGCAGGATCGAAGGCATGTGCATCGACCCCTTGGCTGCGCAAGGCTTGCAACACGCCCTGGCCCGACATCAAAGAGACTTCGCGCTCGGCCGATTGGCCCCCCATCAGGACGGCCACTTTGAGGGAACGGTCCCAGGCAGGCATGGGCGGCAAAGATTGCAGCAAGTTGCTCATGCCTGTCCTCCTGATGCTGTGGCTTGCAAGGCCAGCACGCGCGCAGGCACCGTGCCGATCGAGCCCGCGCCCATGCACATGACCACATCGCCATCCTGGGCCTGCTGAGCAATCAACTGGGCAAGTTGCTCTGTGTCTTGACTGAACTGAATCGCATCCTTGCCGGACACGCGGACTGCGCGCACCAGGGCGCGGCCATCCAGCGGTCGGCCGCGTTGATCGCTGACCAGCAAGCTGATGTGATGGGGCAGTCGCACCTCACCGCGACGGGGATCCGGGCCCGTGAGCTCCAGCCCACCCAATGCCAGAAGCGACTCCAGCAAGCTGTCCCGCAGCTCCTCGAGCGGATCGAGCCCGCCGTGGGCCTGCAGGCGTCCGTGGGCCAGCGCAACGGCCCGTGCCAGGCCGGCCGCCAATGCCACCGGTTCCGTGCCGCCACGACGGCCGCGCTCCTGGCCGCCGCCACCGATCAGGGGCAGCAGCGGCACGCCCTGGCGGACCAGAAGGGCGCCGATCCCGCGCGGCCCCTGCAGCTTGTGGGCGGTCAGGCTGAGCAGATCCACCGGCAGGGTGTGGAACTGCAGCGGCCGATGGCCCACGACCTGCACCGCATCCACATGGAGAAGTACACCGGCAGCGCGGCAGAGGCCGCCGATCAGCTCGATGTCCTGCAGGGTGCCCACCTCGCTCTGGCCCCAGATCAGGGACATCAGGCGCGTCGGCGCCGCCAGCAGGGGCTCCAGGGCAGCGCGATCCACCTGACCCAGATGGTTCACCGGAACGTTGACCACCTGCCATCCCTGGCGCCGCAGCTGCTCCGCGGCGGCGAGGGTGGCCGGGTGTTCCACCGCAGAGATCAGCAACCGGCCCGGCGGCAGCGCCGCCGCCACCCCGAGCAGGGCCAGGTGGATCGATTCACTGCCCCCTGAGCTGAACAGCAGCTCTTCGCTGTCGCAGCCGAGCAGATCGGCCAGGGAGCAGCGGCTTCGTTCCAGCACTTCCGCCGCCGCCACGCCGAAACCATGCAGGCTGGAGGGATTGGCCCAGGCGTTGCGGTGAACCTCAGCCATGGCCTCGAGAACCTCAGCAGCCGGTGGGCTGGTGGCACAGGCGTCGAGGTAGAGGGCGGGCATGTCGGTGCTGCCGTTCATCCCGTCAGTGGCTCAACCGCCGAGGTCGGTGTCGCGTTCGAAGCGCGCGCGGGTGCGGGATTCCAGCGAGTTGGTGGCGATGTTCACCAGGGCGTCGAGGGAGGTGCTGTTGAGCAGGGCCGCGACGCGGGCCCTCGCCTCGGCGCTCGGACAGGACTCGGGGCGGATGCAGCCCTTGGAGCAGACCGTGGCGCAGTCGATCGGCGGGGCAGCGGCTGCGGGTGCAGCGCCTGCAGGGGTATCAGGCTCAGCGGAAACAGCCATGGCCGAGGCCGCTGCTGCTCGTGCGGCAGCTTCCTGCCGGGCGGCGGCGACCGTCTCGCCATCGGGGATCACCCCATCGAAGACATGCTCGGCAGGCCCATCCATGTACACCTTGCCGGTGCTGGCATCCCAGTGGATCTGCAACGGCCCGCCTGGAAGATCCAGACGCGCCTGCCGGGCGCTGAGCCCCAGGCTGTGGCAGGCCACCAGGGTGGCGCAGGCACCGGTGCCGCAGGCCAGGGTGGGGCCCGCGCCCCGCTCCCAGACGCGCATCAACAGGTGATCGGGGGCGAGCACCTCAACGAAGTGGACGTTGGTGCGGGCGGGGAAGGCCGGATGCACCTCAAACCGGCTGCCGAAACGCTCCAGGTCGATCTCATCGACGGCATCGACCGGAATCACGACATGGGGATTGCCCATGCCGGCAGCCGCAACCATGAACCGTTCACCATCCACCTCCAGCTCCCCCTGGGGCAGCCCTGCCGCACCCACGGGCAGGGTGGTGGGCACCTGCTCGCTCTGCAGGAACGGTGCGCCCATGTCGACCCGGATCGTGCCATCGACCAGCAGTTCCGGCACGATCCGACCGGCCAGGGTGTCGATCTGCCAGGTGCGGCCGGGGCCATCGCCGTCACAATCGGCCAGGAAGCGGGCCAGGCAGCGGATGCCGTTGCCACACATCTCCGGCTCGGTGCCGTCGGCGTTGAAGATGCGCATCCGCAGTTCCCCACCGTTGTTGGCGGGCAGGGCGAGGATCACGCCGTCACCACCCACACCGAAGCGGCGATCACACAGCTGGACCACCAGCTCGGGCGTCAACCCGAAGACGAACTCGGTGTCGTCGGCGGCGCGACCATCGAGCATCAGGAAGTCGTTGCCCAGACCCTGGTACTTGCTGAACTGGAGCACGCGCGGCAGCCTGCGGAGGAAAGGAGGGTGGGCACGATCCTATGGGGAGCTCCACGGAACGGCGGGAAGGTGATCTCGACATCTCCCAACCGGGCATCCGACAGATCCATGGCTGGATCCGCGACCGCAGCAACGTCAGCATCGATCTGGTCAGTGGCGGAGCGATCAACGGTGTGATCCGTTGGGTCGATCTGCAGTTCCTGGCCGTGGAGCCGGCTGCTGGCGGCGAGCTGCTGTTGATCAACCGCGATGCCATCGTGCTGATCCGCGGCGGCATCTGAATGGGCTTGCCTAGGGCTGTGGGAGCATCAGCCGATCGGATCCAAGCCAGTCGTGAGCGAGAGCAGCCGCTATCAACCCCAGGCCATTGAGTCCGGCTGGCAACGGGCCTGGAGTGAGGCAGGCCTGCACGGGACCCCCGAGCTTCAACCCGGCGACAAGGCGTTCTACGCCCTCTCGATGTTCCCCTATCCCTCGGGGAATCTGCACATGGGCCATGTGCGGAATTACGTGATCACCGATGTGGTGGCACGGGTGCAGCGGCTGCGGGGCCACAAGGTGCTGCACCCGATGGGCTGGGATGCCTTTGGCCTGCCGGCGGAGAACGCCGCGATCGAGCGCGGTGTCGACCCCGGCGCCTGGACCGACCAGAACATCGCCTCGATGCGCGGCCAGCTTGATCAGCTCGGCCTCTCGATCGACTGGGATCGCGAGGTGGCCACCTGCCATGCCGATTACTACCGCTGGACCCAGTGGCTGTTCCTGCAGTTCCTTGATTCAGGGCTGGCCTATCAGAAGGACGCCACGGTCAACTGGGATCCGATCGACCAGACCGTGCTCGCCAATGAGCAGGTGGATGGTGAGGGGCGCTCCTGGCGCTCGGGCGCGCTGGTGGAGAAGCGCAAGCTGCGCCAGTGGTTCCTGAAGATCACCGACTACGCCCAGCAGCTGCTCGACGACCTCGGCAAGCTCGACGGCTGGCCGGAGCGGGTGCGCACGATGCAGGCCAACTGGATCGGCCGCAGCACCGGCGCCGAGCTGCAGTTCACCGTGGTGGACGGCAGCGGCAACGACACCGCCGAGCGCATCACCGTGTTCACCACCAGGCCGGACACGATCTTCGGTGCCTCCTATGTGGTCCTGGCGCCGGAGCACCCGCTGGTGGCCCGGCTCACCACGGCCGACCACCAGATTGCGGTGGAGGCCTTCACGGATCTGGTGTCACGCCAGAGCGAACAGGAACGCATCGCCGAGGACAAACCGAAGCGCGGCGTGCCGATCGGTGCCCGGGTGCGCAACCCCGCCAACGGCGAGCTGATCCCGATCTGGATCGCCGACTACGTGCTCGCCGAATACGGCACCGGCGCCGTGATGGGCGTGCCCGCCCACGACCAGCGCGATTTCCTGTTCGCCCGCCAGTACGAGCTGCCGGTGCAGCAGGTGATCATTCCCGAAGGCAGCGATGAGCACGCCTTCGAGGGCGGCGCCTGGACCGAAGCCGGCGTGCTGATCCACTCCGGCCGTTTCGACGGCCTGCCCAGCGGCGAGGCCAAACAGGCGATCACCGCCGCCGCCGAAGCCGAGGGCTGGGGCCGTGAGAAGGTCCAGTTCCGGCTGCGCGACTGGCTGATCTCGCGCCAGCGCTACTGGGGCTGCCCGATCCCGGTGATCCACTGCGACAGCTGCGGCGTGGTGCCCGTGCCCGCCGATCAGCTGCCGGTGGAACTGCCACGCGATGTGGCCTTCAGCGGCAAGGGCGGATCACCCCTGGCACAGCTGGAGAGCTGGGTGAACGTGAGCTGTCCCTGCTGCGGCAAACCAGCCAGGCGCGAAACCGACACCATGGACACCTTCATGTGCTCCAGCTGGTACTACCTGCGCTACAGCGACGCCAGCAACATCGACCTGCCCTTCGGCAAGGAGGCGGTGAACAGCTGGTTGCCCGTGGATCAATACGTGGGTGGCATTGAGCACGCGATCCTGCACCTGCTCTACTCACGCTTCTTCACCAAGGTGTTGCGCGATCGGGGACTTCTCAGTTTTGACGAACCCTTCACCCGCCTTCTCACCCAGGGAATGGTGCAGGGCATCACCTACAAGAATCCCCACACCGGCAAATACATCGCACCGGCCGATGTGGCCGACCCCACCGACCCCCGCGATCCGCTCAGCGGCGAGGTGCTGGAGACGTTCTACGAAAAGATGTCGAAGTCGAAGTACAACGGCGTCGATCCTGCCAGCGTGATCGAGCGTTACGGCGCCGATACGGCGCGGATGTTCATCCTGTTCAAGGCGCCACCGGAAAAGGATCTGGAATGGGACGACGCTGATGTGGAGGGGCAATACCGCTTCCTGCAGCGGATCTGGCGCCTGGTGGATGCCGCCGCTGAGCGTGGCCTCAGCCTGGCGGAGGGATCAGGCCAGCCTGAGGCCGTGGCCGAGGCGCTGGCGGCGGGTGGTGCTGCCGGTCTGAGCGAAGCCGAGCGGGAGCTGCGCCGCGCCGTGCACACCGCCATCACCGAGATGATCCAGATCAAGGGCAAGGTCCGGGGCAACCTGGAGGTCCCAGCCGACGCCGATCGGGCAACCCTGGAGAAGCTGGCACTCGAGAGCGAGATCGCCGGCAAATGGCTGGAGGGCAAGCCCCCCAGCCGGGTGATCGTGGTGCCGGGCAAGCTGGTGAATCTGGTGCCCTGAGGGCACCACCACGTCAGTCGTGGATGAACACGAGCGATTCGGGCTGGCCCCAGTCGCCGCGGGCGTCGATGTGGCGGCGGTTGGCGCAGAGGTGGCGCAGGATCCAGTAGAGCGGCTCCGGGGTGGGCAGGCCCATCAGCGCCTGCAGCTCGGCCAGGGTGTGCTCGCGCTGATGCCCCATCGCCTCCTCGAGCCGGGCTTGCAGGTCGAGCAGTTGGGCGGCGGCCTTCTTGCCGGCCTCCACACCGGGCTGGTGGTAGGCGTTGACGTTCACCAGTTCGCCATAGAGGCCGACGGCCCGCTCGAACAGGGCGATCAGCGCACCGAGACTGTGGGCATCCAGGCGCTGCAGCGTGATGCTCAGGTTGAGGCGCCCCTCCTCGGTCAGGGCTGAACGGGTGCCCTGCAGGAAGCCGTCGAGGAAATCACCGGGGTTCTCGCCCTCCAGCGGGGGGATATCGCCGGGGTCCTCGAGCACCTCGATGAAGGTCACGAAGAAGTTGTCGACACCATCACGCAGCTGTTGCACATAGGCGTGCTGGTCGGTGGAGCCCTTGTTGCCGTACACCGCCAGCCCCTGGTGCACGACCTGGCCGTCGCGGTCGAGCTTCTTGCCGAGGCTCTCCATCACCAGCTGCTGCAGGTAACGGCTGAACACCTCCAGACGATCCCGATAGGGCAGCAGCACCATGTCGCGCAGACCCTTGCCGCCACCGGCCACGTACCAGGCCGCCGCCAGCAGGGCAGCGGGATTGCGCTGCAGGTCAGCCACGCGCGTCGCGGCGTCCATCGCCGCAGCGCCGGCCAGGAAGGCGCGGATATCGCTGCCGATCAACACCCCCGGCAGCAGGCCAACGGCACTGGTGATGCTGGTGCGCCCCCCGACCCAGTCGAACATGTCGAAACGGGCGAGCCACTGGCCCTGAGCCACTGGCCCTGCTCGGCCTCCTGATCGAGGCGGCTGCCGAGCATCGTGACCGCAACGGCCTGCCGGGCCCAGTGACCGCCTCGGGCCTCCACGGCCAGCCGCGCCTGCAGCATGCCGATGTGGGGCTCAGGCGTGCCGCCGGACTTGCTGACGACGATCACCAGGGTGGTGCGCAGCCGCTCACCCAGGGAGGCGAGGGTGCGGCGCATGCCGTCCGGGTCGACGTTGTCGAAGAAGTGGAACGGCAGACCGGAGCCAGGATCCTGAAGGGCGCGGATCATCAGCAGCGGACCGAGCCCGGATCCACCGATGCCGATCCAGAGCACATCGGTGAAGGTCTCGCCTGGGGCGGGGCCGATGGCACCGCTGAGAACATCGCGGCCGAAGGTCTCAATCCGATCGACTTCGCCACGGATGTGGTCGGCAGCCGCTGGGTCAGGAGCCAGCTCGGGGCTGCGCAGCCAGTAGTGGCCCACCTGCCGCTGCTCATCCGGGTTGGCGATCGCGCCCGCCTCCAGGGCCTCCATCGCGCTGAAAGCGGCGCTGAACCGCGGCTGCAGCTCCTGCAGCCGCGCCGTGTCGAGGCCCATGCGGCTGACATCGAGCCAGAAGCCGAGGGCATCGCTGTGCCACAGCAACGCGCAGAAGCGTTGCCACTGGCCCTGAGGGTCGACTCCGGGAACGGCTGAAAGCGGAACCATGGACCGGGGGCGAGGCAGGCGAGCTGACGCTATGCGCTGATCTGCTCTGGAGGAAAGACCATGGCGCAGCTGTCAGGCCGCCCCAAGGCCATTCCAGCCAGGACTGTGTGGACGATCACACAACGGCGCTGTGCGCTGATTGGAACTGCTGATTTTTTCTGTAGAGTTTCTGCAGCTTCTGCTGATCACCCCTGGCCCTGCCAACTCTGGCCCGATTGCATTGCCGGCCATGGCAGAGGCGTCGCATCTGGGCGATGATCTCGCTGGCCGCGACCGTTGCGGCCGTCGGAACGATTCACTCGGGTCATCCCCTGCCTGCGTCCCATGGCGTGCTGGATCCTTCGGCCCTGGTGCCTGAGGGCAAGAGCAATCCGGCCAGCTTCAGCCCGGCCGAGCTGCGGGAACTGCAACGCCGTTTCGGCGTGCATGGTCCGCAACCGCGCCTGGCCCAGCTGTTCACCCGAGGCATGGATCAGCTGAGCCCCCTGCGCTCGCACACCGTCAGCCGCCTCGAGGAACTCCGTCCCGTGGTGCTGCGGGAGAGCCGGCGCACCGGCATCAACCCGATGCTGCTGGCGGCGATCCTGTTTGATGAGCTCCAGCACGCCAAGCCCGGTGAGGATCTGCCCCTGGCGGCCCACTCCGGTCTGTTCAGCACCCATGGCCCCGCCCAGCTCGGCCTGAGCGAGATGGTCAAACAGGGACTGCTGCGCCCGGACGCCAGCCCGGCTGAGGTGCAGGCGGCCCGTGAGCAGCTGCTCGATCCCGATCGCAACGTGGCGCTGCTGGCGGGCAAGCTCAACCGCCTGCTCCACGCCCTGGAGCGACCCGCCAGCGCCACCTACGGCGTCAGCAGCGACCCGACCCATGCCAAGACGGTGGCGACCCTCGCTTACCTGCACAACGGCAAGCTCGACTACCCGACCCGGATCCTGCGTTACATCCAGGATCCGGAGCTGCATGGTCTGATCTACGGCCAGCACCGCAAACCCCTCAGCCCCCTGATCTGAAACCAGCCGGGCCGGCGTTCGTTCAGCAGAGCACGCCAAGGGCTGCCAGACGAACCTGCAGGGCGTGCCAATCGAAGCTGCGAGGATCAGCGCGCTCCAGGCCGAGATCAACGTGGCGGTGGGTTGTGATGCTGTCAGCG
>RFPK01000085.1 GCA_009926195.1 Synechococcaceae bacterium WB4_1_0192
GAGTCCGAACAGACGGGAGCAGGTGATCAGCTTCATCGGAACTGCAGGCGAAAGGGTGCAAGAAATCCAGGGCGGTGCTGAGCGGCAGGCCAGCGATCAACGGGTCGCCTGGGCCGGCACCGGCCGCAGGGCTTCCACGCTCATCAACAGGGCATCGAACACCAACCGGATGCGCTCCGGGTTGAGATTGAGGGCACTGCCGGGGCCGATCCAGCGATCCACGGCGGCCATGGTCTGCGGCTCACCATCGACATAGTCCTGCATCAGCTGGGCGATGGCCCGGTTCACCAGATCGCGATAGGCGGAATCGTTCTGCGGCACGACGCAGGCCACCGGATAACGCTCGTAGAAGGAGTCCGGCAGCAGCGCCAGGCCGCCCAGATTCCGCTGCCGCACCAGGCCCGCCAGCAGCGCCGAATCGCCGATCACCCCATCGACGCGGCCAGCGGTGAGGGCGGCGACGGCGGCCTGCAGATCGGAGAAGGGCACGACCACGGCAGCGGGCTGCATGCCCCGCAGCTCGGTTTCAGCCAGGGAGTCGCGCACCACGGCGATCCGCCGTCCCGCCAGCTGGGCCGGGTCGCCATTGAGACGGCCCGCCGGCGCCAGCAGCCGCAGGCCGCCGATCGCGAACGGCAGGCTGTAGTCGAGGGTCATGTCGCGGGCCCAGTTGAAGGCCACGCCACAGGCCAGTTCAGCCTTGCCTTCCCCCAGACGCTGTCCCAGCTCGGCGGGATCGGCCAGCGGCTGAAAGCGCAGCTGCACCGGCCGCCCCAGCGCCTGGCTCAGCAGGGCCGCCACACGGCTGGCCACCACCACGGCAAATCCCTGGGGCTGTCCCTGCGCATCGAGGCTGAGCAGCGGCGGCTGATCAGCCGGACCCACCAGCTGCAACACACCGCTGCGGGCCACACGATCCAGAACCCCCTCGGCCAGGACCGGAGGTGCCGTGGTCAACCCGAGGCTGAGCAGGGTGAGCAGGGCCAGCCAAGGGCGACGGCGAGCGCTGACAGGCACAGGCGGTGCGGGCGACAGAGCATCCGCATGCTGGCAGGGATCGGCCGGATCGTCAGCGCCCTACAGCAATCCAATCGAATCGATGCGGATCCGGTCGGTGCGGATCCGGCCGGCATCCGGGCTCAAGGCCCGAGGCGCAGGGGAGCACCGTCCGGGACAGGGGGATACAGGTGGAGCTCAGAAGTTGACGAACACGCCACCACCGTTCCGGAAGCCACCGTTGCGAAACCCACCATTGCGGAAGCCGCCATTCCAGAACCCGCCATTGCGGAACCCGCCGTTGCGGAACCCGCCGTTGCGAAAACCATCCCTCCACCAGCTGATGGCGTCGTCGCCCACGCTGCCGGCCGCTGGGGGCGCTTCCTGCAGGGCCATGGCGATCCGGCGCAGCCTGGCTTCGACGGGCCCGGACACCGCCGCCTCCTGCAGCAGCGCCGTCGCCTGGTTCGTCGCCAGGGCCACGCCAGGATCCAGCGGCAGGGACGCCGCGATCAACAGAACACCGAAAAGACGGGAGCCGGTGAAGAACTTCATGGGTCCTGGGCTGGGGTTGCGGGTTGAAGCGATTCGGGAGGCGGCGATCAGCGCGAAGGAACAGCCGGGGCCAGGGGCCGGAGGCTCTCAACGCCTGTGAGCAAGAGGTCGAAGAGGTTGCGGATGGCCTCCGGGGGCAGATTGACGGCGCTGCCTGGCCCGAACCAGCGATTCACCAGGGCGACCGCCGCCGGCTCACCATCGAGGTAGCCCTGCTGGAACTGCACAATCGCCCGGTTCACCAGATTGGCGAAGGCCGAGGCGTCTTCCGGCATCACACAGTTGAAGGCATAGCGCTCAAATGGCTGGCGCGGCGTCAGGGCCATGCCGCTGAGCCCGAGCTGCCGGGCCAGGCCCCGGAGCAGCAGCGAATCGCCGGCGACCCCCTCCACCTGACCGCCACCCAGGGCCACCAGGGCCGCCTCAAGCGTGGGGAAGGTCACGATCCGGGCGGCGGGCTGCCTGCCACGCAGGTCTGTTTCCGCCAGCGAACCACCCACCACGCCGATCCGACGACCGGCGAGGTCGGCCGGATCTTCACCGAAACGGCCGGCCGGCGCCATCAGCCGCAGTCCTGACAGGGCGATCGGCCGCGAGAAATCCAGCGTCTGATCACGCTCCCAGGTGAAGGGAACGCCGCAGGCCAGCTCCGCGGCACCGCTGCGGATCCGCTGGTCGAGCTGGGCATCGGTGGCGACCGGCTCAAACCGCAGGCGCACCGGCCGCCCGATCGCCTGGCTGAGGAGGTCGGCCACCCGCTGGGCGATGACCACGCCATAGCCACTGGGCGCACCATCGCGCTCGCTCACCAACAGCGGCGGTTGATCAACACGGCCAACCAGGCGCAACTCACCGCTGCTGGAGATCCGCTCCAGCACCCCCTCCGCCCGTGCCGGCGGCACCACCGCGGCAAGGCTGAGGCAGACCAGGGTGCCGAAGGCGGTGCAGCGCGCGATCCAGGCACGAACAGCCACGGGGGAACGGCAAAGGGAACAGCCAAATCCTGGCCAGACGGCGCCGAACCGTCAGGTCGTCAAAGATGAAGGGATGCCAAGCGTTCAGCGGCAGCGCGACACCCGTTCAACCAGGGACTGAGGCGCCGCGGCTCAGGCCTCGAAGCGCATGCTCAGATCCAGCCAGCGGCTGCGACTGACCGGTGCGCTGGTGGAGATCAGATCAATGCCGGTGGCGGCGTAGGCCGCCAGCTGTTCCGGCTGCACGCCGGAGGCCTCCAGCACCACGGCCGTGCCACCCGCCGCGGCCAGGCCCCGCAGCCGCGGCACCAGCGCCAGCAGCGCCGCTGGGGTGAACTCATCGAGCAGCACGCCATCGGCACCGGCGGCCACGGCCGCCTCCGCCTCGGCGGCGCTCTCGGCCTCGACGATCACCCGTGCCGGCCAGGGGGCAGCGGCCCGCACGGCGGCGATCGCCGCCGCCACCCCACCGGCCCAGGCCAGGTGGTTCTCCTTGAGCATGGCCGCATCATCCAGGCCGAGGCGATGGTTGACGCCACCACCGCAGCGCACGGCGTACTTCTCCAGCAGCCGCAGGCCGGGGGTGGTCTTGCGGGTGTCAGCCAGGCGGACACCGGTACCCGCCAGCTGGCTCACCAGCTCCGCGGTGGCGCTGGCGATCCCGCTCAGCCGCATCGCCAGGTTGAGGGCCGTGCGCTCGCCGGCCACCAGCGCCGCGGCGGGGCCCTCCAGCTCCAGCAAGCGCTGGCCGGCCCGCACCGGCTCGCCATCGGCCACCAGCAACCGCACGTTCACCGCCGGATCGAGCTGATGGAACAGGGGCTCCACCAGCACCCCGCCGCAGAACACGCCCTCCGCCTTGGCCAACCAGTGGGCACGGCCGCGACGGCCGCTGAGGGCGGCGGCGCTGAGGTCGCCACGGCCGATGTCCTCCGCCAGCCAGTCCCGGAGCTGCCTGGCCAGCGCAGGGGTGAACGGAAGCAGGGTGCTCACGGCAACGACTCAGCGCGGGCAGGGCTCAGTCAAGGCCACGGCAGGCGCTGGTGGGCGTGAGCTTGAGCAGCGCCCAGAGAGCCTGATACTGGGCACCGGTGATGGCGAGCTCCTTCTGCATGGCCTGCGCGGCGGCAGTCCCGGGCGCCACCGAAGCCCCCAGGCTCTTGCCCAGCTCCTGCAGCGGCTGGCAGATCTGCTCCAGGGAGGTGTTGAGGTCTTGCGCGGCCGCAGGCAGAACAGCGCCGCTGGCAATGCAAAGAGCGAGGGGCAGGGTCAGCAGCGTGCGAGGCATGGCTTGATCCTTCAGGCGTGAGGGGAGTCTGCGGCAGCGCTGCCGTCACTTGCCGATGCAGAACCGGGCGAACACGCGATCCAGCACCGCCTCGCTCACCTCCGCGCCGGTGATCTCCCCAAGGGCTCGCACGGCAGCCCGCAGGTCGATGGTCCAGAAGTCCCAGGGCAACTGCTGATCAGCCGCTTCAAGGCTGGCCGTGAGGCCGGAGGCCGCCCGGGCCGCCAGGTCGCGCTGCCGGCCGTTGAGGGCCACCAGCAGGCCCTGGACCTCGCTGCGGCCACAACAGCGCAGCAACGCCTCCACCAGCTGCGCCTGCCCTTCGCCCGAAAGCGCACTGACCCGTACGTCGGCCCCGGCGACCGGCGCGGCGGTGGGATCGAGCTGATCGGCCTTGTTGCCCACCCGCAGCAGCGGCACCCCCTCGGGCACCAAGGCGGCCAGGGCCTGATCCTCGGCGGTCCAGCCGACCGTGAGATCGAACAGCAGCAGCACGGCGTCAGCCGCCTGCAGGGCAGCGCGGCTGCGCTCGATGCCGATGCGCTCCACCTGATCCTCGGTGGCGCGGATGCCGGCGGTGTCCAGCAGGGTGAGGGGCACCCCCTCCAGCACCAGCTCGCTTTCCACGAGGTCACGGGTGGTGCCCGGCAGATCGGTCACGATCGCCCGCTCGCTGCGGCTGAGGCGATTGAGCAGGCTGGATTTACCCACATTGGGACGGCCGACGATGGCCACGCGCAACCCCTCGCGCAACAACTGCCCCTGGGCGGCATCGGCCAGCAGCTGCTCCAGCGCGGAGCGCACCGCCCGCAGCTCGGCCGTCACCAGGGCCGGATCGAGGGGGGGCAGATCCTCCTCGAAGTCCACGCGGGCTTCCAGCTCGGCCAGCTGATCGAGCAGCCGCTCACGCAGGGCCGTGATCCGACGCTGCAGGCCGCCATCGAGCCCGGCGATCGCCAGCTGGGCGGCGCGGCGGCTGCGGGCGGTGATCAGCTCACTGATCGCCTCGGCGCGGGTGAGATCGAGGCGACCATTCAGGAAGGCCCGCTGGCTGAACTCACCGGGCTCGGCCCGCCGGGCACCGGCGGCGAGCACCAGCTCCAGCACCCGCTGCACGCAGATCAGGCCGCCGTGGCAGTGCAACTCCACCACGTCCTCACGGGTGAAGCTGCGGGGAGCCTGCATCAGCAACAGCAGGGCTTCATCGACCCGCTCACCCGTGCCGGGATCGACCACATGGCCGTACAGCACGCGATGGCTCTCCCAGGGCTGATGGCCGGGGGCGACGAACAGGCGCCGGCCGATGGCCTCGGCCTGCGGGCCCGAGAGGCGCACGATCGCGACGCTGCCCTGACCGGGAGCCACGGCCGTGGCCACGGCTGCAATCGTGTCGTCCGCCATGGCCTCCAGAACCAGCATCGACTCCAGTTTCCCGGGCAGGAACACCGGAGCGCGACCGAGCACAGGCCGCGGCACTGCAGCAGCACCGCCCCCGAACCGCCGCAGACCGCGGGCTTCACGCCGCAGCCATCAGGCATCCGCCCTTGAGTCGCATTTGAGACTCAAGCATGGGTCAGGGGTGATCCCGTGCCAGCCCGGGCGCTGATCCTCATGACCACCATCCACAGCGGCCAAGGACGGCTGGCCACTGAATCACATCAAGCGCCCAAAAGATCCACAAAAAACATCCGCAGCAACGGATCACGATCACCCCTTGCTCACCTCAGTTCTTTCACCAAGGAGTGCACCATGGCTCAAACCGTACTTGACAGCAGGGGCTGGACAGTCGGCGGTGTTCGCCAGGGGCGTTGGACCCTGTTCAATGACACGGCCTCGGCCTCGACTGAGGGCGTGACAACCGCCGCCGAGACAATCAACACCCTGAGCGGCAACGACACCATTTACGGAAACCTGATCGCAGGCAGTGGCAGCGCGGGCAATCCGATTGCTGGCGTGTTCATTAAAAGCGGCACAACGCTGAACATGGGCTTCGGCGACGACAGGATCACGGGCTATGGCCCGTTGAGCAACAGCTACGAATATGGGATCAGAAACGAAGGCGCCGTTGACACAGGCTATGGCAACGACATACTCGAAGGAACAGGAAATGATGGGGTCTTCAACAGTGGCGTGATCAGAATGGGCGATGGCAACGACAGCCTTCTAGGCAACGGCGTGAGCCTTGACATTGTCAACCGCGGCTCCATCTACATGGGCGCCGGCAGAGATCTGATCACAGGTCTGGGACCCACCAGCACCATCTTCAACAGCGGCGTCATCGACACCGGCGATGGGAACGACACCGTTGACGCCCTGAAAGGCGGCTTCCAAACCGACGCACCGGCCACCGCCACGATTCTGCTTGGCAGAGGCAATGATGTGCTCAAGGGGTTCGGCGCCAACCAGACCTTTAACGGAGGCGCCGGAATTGACGGGCTGGTTTTCCTCGATGGCACCTACAAAGTCACGGCCGTCGGCAGCGGCTTTGACATCGTGAACAACAGTTCTCCGGCCATGCACGTCACAGGCTTTGAGCTGATCAGTGGCGCTGCGACCATCACCGCGGGCCTTGCAGCAGGCACCTACACGATCGCAGGGAGCTCGATCACCTACGTCGGACCATAGCGCGATTGCCATCATGGCAGCAGCGCAACCAGCGCAACAGTGGCGGCCCCTCTCGAGGGGCCTTTTCTACAGGGGCCTTTTCTACAGAGACGATTCGCCTGTTCAGCAACCATGCATTCAAGCCACCGGGAAATCCGGGCACACCATCAGATCGATGTGACCACCGAGCGGTTGGCGCCATTCCCTGAACTCCTCGACCAGGGCGCGCTGGGCCTGGCCCTGCTGGCTCTGTTCCAGCTCCACGAGGCGCTGATGCACCAGGTCCAGGGTGTCGTCGATCAGTTGGGCCGCCTGCTCGGAGGTCATGGCATCACGCTGCGGTGGCGACGTTGTAGGCACAGCCGGGCGCTGCAGCTGTAGTGGCGTACACCCGGCGAGCCTGTGTGGGTGGATCCAGACCAATCGCACCGCTCAGGCCAGCATGGGCAGAACCACAACCACCCCATGGCCAGCACCGGCAGCCCAGGCTCGATCAACGGGATCCCCCTGACCGCCAAACCGCTGCGGGAGCTGACACCGCCGCGCTTCAGCAGCCTGGCGGAGGAGCGCCTGCACCGCCAACAGCGCCTGGCCGGCGCGCTGCGGATCTTCGGGCGTCTGGGATTCGGCGAAGGGGTGGCCGGTCACATCACCGCCCGGGATCCGGAATTTCCCGATCACTTCTGGGTGAACCCGTTCGCACTATCGTTCAACCGCGTCCGGGTCAGCGACCTGCTGCTGGTGAACCATGCCGGCGAGGTGGTGATCGGCGAGCGACCGGTGAATCGGGCTGCCTTCGTGCTGCATGCGGCGATCCATGCCAGGCGCCCCGAGGTGATCGCCGCGGCCCATGCCCACTCGCCCTACGGCAAGGCCTTCGCCAGCCTGGGCAAACGGCTGGATCCGATCACGCAGGACTGCTGCATCTTCTTCAACGACCACCAGCTGATCGAGGTGGATGGCGGCAGGGTGGTGCTGGAGGAGGCATCCGGGCAGAGCTTCGCCGACCACTTCCTGACCGGCAAGGCGGCGATTCACCGCAACCACGGCCTGTTCACGGTGGCGGAAACGGTGGATGCCGCCGCCTTCTGGTTCATCGCCATGGAGCGCTGCTGCCAGAGCCAGCTGCTGGCGGAGGCGGCGGGCACGCCGCTGCAGATCCGCCAGGAGTGGGCCAGCTACACCCATCGGAACGTGGGCACGGCGCAGGCGGGCTGGCTCGGTTTCCAGTCGTTCTGGGAAGACATCCTGCACAGCGACCCAGAGCTGCTGGAGTGATGGGCCTGATGTGATGAAGGGCCTCAGCCGATGCCGGAGCGGGCGATGTCGAGCACATCCGCCATTGCGCGGATCTGATCCATGGTGGTGCGCAGCTGGGCGGCGCTGAGCAGCTCCACGCGCAGATCGATCCGGGCCGGCTTGCCGGGGTTGGTGCGCACGCGGGCGTCGCTGACGTTGATGCGACTGTCGGAGA
>RFPK01000086.1 GCA_009926195.1 Synechococcaceae bacterium WB4_1_0192
GTCGTAGAGGGGGTCGTGGCCGAACTGATCGAACAGCTGCTCGGCCAGCTTCTGCAGGATGACGGCCCGCGGATCCTTGACCTTGTATTCGCGGTGCCCGAAACCCATGATCTTCTGCTTCTCGGCGATGGCGCGATCCAGCCAGGGCCGCACCTGATCGGTGCTGCCGATGCTCTCCAGCATCGAGAGCACATCCTCATTGGCGCCGCCGTGCAGGGGCCCCGCCAGGGTGCCCACGGCCGAGGCCACCACGGCGTAGGGGTCGGTGAGGGTGCTGGCGGTGACGCGGGCGCTGAAGGTGCTGGCGTTGAGGCTGTGCTCCGCGTGCAGGATCAGGCAGGCGTCGAAGATGCGGGCGGCCAGGGGGTCCGGCTCCCGCTCGGTGAGCATGTAGAGGAAGTTGGCGGCGTAGGGCAGATCGTCGCGGGGCTGAATCGGATCCTGGCCCTTGCGGATCAGCTGAAAGGCCGCCACCATCGTCGGGATCTTGGCGATCAGACGGACCACCGCCGAATAGATGTATTCGGGATTATCGAGGGCGCGGCGGGAATAGAAGAGCCCGAGCGAGGCGGCGCTGGCCTGCAGGGCATCCATCGGGTGCCCCTGCGAAGGGAAGCTCTTCATCATGTCGCGGATGCGGAAGCTCACCCGCCGGTGCATCTGCACCTCGTGCTCGAACGCCGCCAGCTGGTCTGCATCGGGCAGTTCACCCCAGATCAGCAGGAAGGCCGTCTCCAGGAAGGTGCTGCTGGCAGCCAGCTCATCGACCCGGTAACCGCGGTAGGTGAGCAGGCCCTGCTGGCCGTCGATGTCACACACCGACGACTGGGTGGCAGGGACCCCCTCCAGGCCGGGCCGGTAGAGCGGAGCGGGGGCAGCTTCGGGGGTCTCGACCGCCATCGGTGGCCTGAACGTCTGAGCGCAACCTAAGGCGGGCTGGAGCGCCGCTTTGGTGCCGCTAGTGACCGGATGACGTTTTGCCGGCCCGGGGACCGAGCAGCACCCGCGGCGGCAGCAGCAGCGTCAGCCTGGCGGTACCCACCAGGCCCGCCGCCGGCCCGCCCGGTGCCGGCGGCGGCGCGCACTGCAGCAGCGCCACACCAGCCTTCTTGAGCTGCAGAGCACGGGGCGCCTGGCCCATCGGCACACCGATCAGCAGAGCCACCAGGGTGCTGAGATCGGGCTCGTGCCCCACCAGGGCCAGGCGGCGCCAGCCGGGACGGGGCGAGAGCGGGCCCAGCCAGCGCTCCAGCAGCGGCAACGGATCGGCCAGAGGCGCCAGGGCGGCCGCCAGCTCCAGATCGGGAGCCAGGCCGCCGGCCACCGCCAGCTCCGCCGTCTGGCGGGCACGGCGGAGCGGACTGCTGAGCACCACATCGCAACCGAGGTCAAGCTCGCCGAGGCGACGGATCAGCTGGGCCGTGCGCTCGGCACCCTCAGGCGTGAGGCTGCGGCGTCGGTCCGCCTGATCGGCCTGATCACCGGGAACGGGATCCCGTTCCTCGGCGATGCCGTGACGGAGCAGCAGCAACTCGCGACGACGGGGGGCCATGGCGTCAGCGTCCCAGCTGGAGCAGCGCCTGCAGACGCAGGGCGCGGGGCTCGGCCGGATCCCGCTCCAGACTGAGGGCCGCGCCATCGACCGCAGGCGTCAGCGGCGTGCTGGAGAGGGTGGTGAGCAGGCGCCAGGGGGTCCAGCCGGGAAGCAGGGCCTGGGCCGTGGCGGCATCCATCGCCCACTGGAAGGGGGCGTCTGGCGTGGCCAGGGCCTGCAGCTGGCTGAGCCGTTGCTCAGGCGGCTGCCGCCCCTCGTGCTGCTGCTGCAGCACGGCCAGACCCTGCCCCCACCAGGCCCAGGAACCATCCAGCTCACGGGCGCCGGCCAGTTCGGCCTGCAGCTGATCGGGATTGCTCTTCACCGGCCGCGACTGCAGGCGAGTCCAGACCTGCAGAGGTCGCCCCCGGCTCTCCAGGGGGCTGAGGCTGTAGCCATCCGCCGCCAGCGCCTGCTGCACCGGCTCGAGGATTGGATCGGCGGTCCGGGTTCCCAGCAGCCAGCCCTGGGGCTGATGCACCCAGAGCAGAGGGCCTGGATCCGCACCGGCCACCAGGGCCGGCAGGGGACCATCGGCCTGCGTCAGAGCCTGGCTGAGCACAGGCCCCAACAGCCGCTGCCAGGGGGTGGCATCGGGCTCGGTCGGGCTGAGCAGGGTCGCGGGATCACTGATCAGGGCCAGGCTGCGGGCAGGCACCTGCAGGGCCGCAAGCAGCTGGTCCGCCGCGCCGGCGGGCAGGTCCGGCAGGGGGTTGCGCAGCCGGGCCAGGGCCTCAAGCCGCAGGCCGCGGCCGGCGGGGCGTAGCGCCGCCACCAGCTCGCTCAGATCATCGGAGGAGGGCAGCGGCAGACCCAGCCACTGGCGCATCGCCTCGGGCCGGGCCGTGAGCAGGGCCACCCCCTGGCCAAGGCTGGCCGTGGCCTGCAGCAGGGCGGGGCTGGCAGCCTGATTGAGCTCATCGATCTGCGAGACATCCAGGGCCTGCTCCAGGACACCGCGGCCGGAGGCGATCAGCACGAGGTCGTCGTTGATCAGGGCGGTGGCCAGCGGCTGTGGCTGCTGGCCGAGCAGGGCCCCGCGGCCGCTGATCAGCCCCATGCCGCGGTAGCTGCTGATCTGCAGATCGGTGCCGGCGAGGCTGCGCACCTGCCAGAAGCGTTGCAGGAAGCGGCGGGCACCGGCGCTGTCGCGGCTGCGCAGGGCCAGCACCCAGCCAGGCGGGCCCTCGGCATCGGCGGGGGTCAACAAGGCCAGGCTGGTCTGGTCGCCGAGCCAGGGGGCGAGATCGCTGGCGTAATCGAGGCCGGCGGCGGCGAAGGCACCATCGCGAAGGCGCTCCAGGGCAGCGGCAGCCTCGCGTCGCTGACGCGGCGGCGCCACGGCCCGGGCGTAGGCCCCGAACTGCTCGGGTCCAACCAGCCAGTGCAGGCTCAACGGCGCCGTTCGCGGCACGAATCGAGCCGCATACGGCAGCTCCAGCGGACGGGTCTGCAGCGCGAGCGGCCCGCGCTGCAGCAGGAACCACCACGCGGCACCACCGCAGCTGAGCAGGGCCAGAGCCGCCGCCAGCACTGCCGCCAGGAAAGGGCGCGCCTTCATGGGGCCGCATGCAGGACTGGCCTCATCTTTCTACACAGGCCATGCCTCTGGCGGCTGCGCAACGATCCGCGACACCCCTAGGGTGCGGCGATGGCCACCCCCCTCCCCCTGCGCGCCCGCGACCTCAGGGCCCGCCTCGACGCCGGCGAGCCGCTGCAGCTGGTGGACGTGCGCGAACCGATGGAACTGGAGCTGGCGGCCCTGCAGGAGCCGGTGATCCACCTGCCGCTGGGCAGCAGCGAAGCCTGGCTGGATCGCCTCGAGGCCCTGCTCGATCGCGACCGCGACGTGGTGGTGCTGTGCCATGCCGGCATCCGCAGCTGGCAGTTCGCCTGCTGGCTGATGGAGGCCCAGGGCTTCACGCGGGTCTGGAACCTGCAGGGGGGCATCGAGGCCTGGAGCGTCGAGGTGGATCCGAGCGTCCCGCGCTACTGACGGGCCATCGGCCCACACCGCCTAACATCTGCCGCACCCTTGCCGGTGCGCCGCCGTGCAACCGCTGCCCCGCCGCCAGCAGGAGGTGCTGCAGGCCACGGTCCGCCACTACGTGGACACGACCGAACCGGTGGGCAGCGGCACCCTGGTGCGGCGCTTCGGTCTGCAGGCCAGCCCGGCCACGGTGCGCTCGGCGATGGGGGCCCTGGAGCAGCGCGGCCTGCTGCTCCAGCCCCACACCTCCGCCGGCCGGGTGCCGAGCCCGCTGGGCTACCGCCACTACGTGAACTGCCTGCTGCCGGCCCCCGGCGCCACGGCGGCACAGCTGCAGGGTGAGCTGATGGGCCTGAGCCTGCAATGGGCGGCCCTCGATGATCTGCTGCTGCACCTGGCCCGGCGGCTGGCGGACCTGACCGGCCTGCTCAGCCTGATCACACGGCCCCAGCGCAGCCAGGGAGGCCTGCGGGCACTGCGGCTGGTGCCGAGCGGCGAGCGGCTGCTGGTGCTGCTCGTGGACGACGGCGCCGGTGCCAGCAACCTCAACCTGCGGCTGCCGCCTGCGGCCACGGCGGAGCTGGGGGCACTGGAGCGCTGGGCCAGCGACCAGCTGGAGCGGGGGGTTCTGGATTGGAGCAACCTGCCGCCGCAGCTGCGGCTGAGCGGAGCGGTGCTGCGCCAGGGTCTGGATAGCCATGCCCTGGCTCGCCGGGCCGTCCAGGCCGACCGGGCGATGGCGATGGGGCTGGGAGGCCTGCTCAGCCAGCCGGAATTCCAGCGCAGTGACAGCGTGCGTCCGCTGCTGCAGCTGGTGGAGCAGCAACCGCAGGCGCTGCTGCGCAGCGACAGGGCCGAGGACGCGGCGCTGGGCGGGATCTGGATCGGCCAGGAGCACCCCAATCCGGCCCTGCATCACTGCGCGGTGGTGCAGGCCCGCTACCGCAGCGGCGATGGCAGCGAAGGGCAGGTGGCCCTGGTGGGGCCGATGCGGATGGCCTACGCCACCGCGCGGGCCGCCGTGCAGGCGGTGGCCCAGAGCCTGGAGCGGCTGCTGAGCTGAACCCGCCCCCCTGATGACCTACTGCGTCGCCTTTCTGCTGAACAAGGGGCTGGTGTTCGCCTCCGATTCGCGCACCAACGCCGGGTTGAATACACCTCCACCTACAACAAGCTGCATGTGTTCCTGCCGGCGCCCGACCGGCTGTTCGTGCTGATGGCGGCAGGCAACCTGGGCACCACCCAGGCGGTGCTCAACGCATCCGTCGCGACCTGGCCGCGGCCGAGGTCGTCGGGGAGAGCGTCAGCAGCGTTGAGAGCGCAGCAGCGGGATCAATGGGCGTACCGCACGATCTGTGCAGCGCCCGCTACTTGTTCGAAGCGGCGGACTACATCGGCCAGCTGAGCGCGGCGGTGCAGCGCCAGTTCGCCGGGGAAGGGCACGGGCAGTATCTGATCTATCCCCAGGGCCATGCCGTGATGGCCACGCCCGAGACGCCGTTCCTGCAGATCGGCGAGAGCAAGTACGGCAAGGAAGGAATCCCCGGAAGTGCAGCGGGCGATGGGGGTGTGGACCCGCACGATGCGCGAAGGGCTGCAGCGGCTGCCGCGCTTTGCCTGGGAGCAGGATCCGCTCTGAGCGGAGTCGAGCAGCGGGCGGGATCGGGAGCGAGGAGCCGCGCAGCGATCGCCTGCGATCCGGGCGGCGGCTGTCCCCTCAGCCATAACACCCGACTCGGATGTGAAGGGGGCGGACTGCAGAGCAGATCCGGCCCCCTGTTCAGACAGGCGGAATTGGCCAGGGTTCCGGGGCTTTCGGGACAGACCTGCGCCGCTCCGGCATCAGCACTCAGCAGTCAGAGCAGACACCACCACTGGCCATTTCGCCGCGGGGGTTCCACGTCACCCCATCGGCCACTCTGACGTCCCGATTGCCGGGTGGTGCGCTCAGCGCCTGCATCACAGCAGATGGAGGCCTGGCTGGAGCCGCATCACCCCTGGATCCAAAGCGATAGTTGAGATCAGCCGAAACGCGGGTGTCAAAGGCCTGGTCATAGGAAAGATTGGCCGCGAGTGTCAGGCCGCTGCTGATCCTGTAGGCGAGCTTCCCCAGCACACCGGAGCCATCAGCCGTGCCGATGTCACCATCCTGGTAGTAGTAGCCAAGGGAAAACCTGATATCAGGCGTTATGGCATAACCGACATCGAGGCCATAGGTCTCTAGGGCGCCGCCTTGATAGACGCTGTTCAGCTGGGCATTAGTGGTGCCAACCGGAACCAATGCATAGGCGTGCAAGCTCCAGCTGTCGGAGACAGCCTCCAGCCCGGCGGCCAGCTGCTGGAAGAACACCGTCTGGGGGTTGGTGACCGCGATCCCCGTATCAGGCTGTCCCGTTGCCATCGGTCGACTGTCATACCCCGTCGTCAGGCCGAACCACCAGGAGCGGTCATCGTTGAACCAGCGATAGCCCAGGCGCGTGGAAGTGGAGAGGGTGGTGCCCACCACCTCTGTATTGATGATGCTGCTGGACCTATCGATATCCGGCAGGTTGACGTTAACAAGAGCATCCAGGAAGAGGACGCTGTTGGCGCGGACTGAGAGAGGCAAAAAGCCACCGATGCCGATGGCATTGGGTGTGCCGGCGCCCTGGGTTTGCCCCTGGAAGCCCCAGCTGAACGGCACGGCATCCTTGAGGGAGACCTGCATCACCGCGAGGTCTGCGGCCTTGCCCCGGGGAAACCCGGTAGGTTCCGCCGCCGCCGGGCTGGTGGCCAGGTCAGTGGCTGCCAGGGCCAGGCTGAATGAGGTGGCCAGAGCAAGGGGGCGCAGGGATGGCCGCACGACAACGAAGTCCATCAGGATTGGGCGAACGCTCTCGCAAGGGTGTGGCGGCCGTCGATTTAGTGGCCACTTCGAAGGTCGCCAGCGGGGTTAAGGGAAACCCTCAGCCCCCCAGCCGATCCCCCAGCTTCTCGGCCACGGTGTTCACATCCTTGTCGCCGCGGCCGGAGAGGTTGAGCACCACCTCGGTGCCGGGGGCGAGGGTGGGGCAGAGCTTCTCCAGCCAGGCGAAGGCATGGGCCGTCTCCAGGGCGGGGATGATGCCCTCGAGGCGGCAGAGCAGCTGCAGGGCATCGAGCGCCTCGGCATCGGTGACGGCGCCGTATTCGGCCCGGCCGATGGTCTTGAGATAGCTGTGTTCGGGGCCCACACCGGGGTAATCGAGGCCGGCGCTGATCGAATGGGCCTCCTGCACCTGGCCCTCCTCGTCCTGCAGCAGCAGGCTCATGGCGCCGTGCAGCACACCCACGCGACCCTCGGTGATGGTGGCGGCATGGCGGCCGGTGGCCACGCCATCACCGGCGGCTTCCACACCGACCAGGCGCACGGCGGTGTCCTCCACGAAGGGGTGGAACAGGCCCATGGCATTGGAGCCACCGCCCACGCAGGCCACCAGCACATCCGGGTTGCGACCGAAGGCCTCATGGCACTGGCGCTTGGTTTCCTCACCGATCACGGCATGGAAATCGCGCACCAGCATCGGGAACGGGTGCGGCCCCGCCACCGAACCGAGGATGTAATGGGTGCTCTCCACGTTGGTCACCCAGTCGCGGATCGCCTCGCTGGTGGCGTCCTTGAGGGTGGCGGTGCCGGCGGTGACGGGCTGCACCGTGGCCCCGAGCAGGCGCATGCGGAACACGTTCAGGGCCTGACGGCGCATGTCCTCGGCGCCCATGTAGACGATGCACTCCAGGCCGAAGCGGGCGCAGACGGTGGCGGTGGCCACGCCGTGCTGACCGGCGCCGGTCTCGGCAATGATCCGCTTCTTGCCCATGCGCAGGGCCAGCAGGGCCTGGCCGAGGGCGTTGTTGATCTTGTGGGCGCCGGTGTGGTTGAGGTCCTCGCGCTTCAGCCAGATGCGCGGGCCACCGTCGGCCCGGCGGTAGTGCTCGGTGAGCCGCTCGGCCTCGTAGAGCGGGTTGGGGCGCCCCACATAGGTGCGCAGCAGGTGGTTGAGGCGGTCGGTGAAGGCCGGATCCTTCCAGGCCTCGGCGGCGGCCTGCTCCCGGGCGATCGTCGCCTCGAGCGTGGAGAGGTCCGGGGGGAGCAGGTTGGCGAGGAGCGCCTGCTGGTGGGCCTCGGCCCGCCGGATCCGTGCGAGCGCCGGCTGCAGCGTGCGGTCCGCGCGCGCGAGGGCGTGCTGAAGCCGGACGGACTCCGCCTCGAGGCTGGTGGCGATGAGGATCCGCACGCGGGTGAAGGCGTCGT
>RFPK01000087.1 GCA_009926195.1 Synechococcaceae bacterium WB4_1_0192
GCCGCCACCCCCGAGGCGATGCAGCTCACGCCGGCCGAAGCCTTCGTGCTGGTGCGCACCGCCGCCGCCCGCCTGCGCGACGTGGGTGTGGGCGTGATCCTGCCCGCCAGCCTCTCGGGTGGCCTGGCCTCGCGCCTTGGCCTGGCGATCACCGCCGACCTGCCTGAGACCTCGCGCGGCTTCACCCTCGGCGAAACGCTGGACTGGCGCTGGGAGTTCATGATCGGCGGGGTCACGCTGAACCTGCGCGATCTCGAGAAGCTGTCGGCCAAGCGCAGCCCGCTGGTGCAGCACAAGGGCGCCTGGATCGAGCTGCGCCCCCTGGATCTCAAGAACGCCGAGAAGTTCTGCGCCGCCGAACCGCCCTTCAGCCTGGACGACGCCCTGCGCATCACCGGCAACGAGGGCGAGACGCTGCAACGCCTGCCGGTGCATGCCTTCACCGCCGGCCCGCGGCTGCAGGCTGTGCTGGAGCAGTACCACCAGCAGAAGGCCCCCGATCCGCTGCCCGCGCCTCCCGGCTTCGCCGGCCAGCTGCGGCCCTACCAGGAGCGCGGCCTGGGCTGGCTGGCCTTCCTGCACCGCTTCGATCAGGGCGCCTGCCTGGCCGACGACATGGGCCTGGGCAAGACGATCCAGCTGCTGGCCTTCCTGCAGCACCTCAAGGCCGAGGAGGAGCTGAAGCGGCCGGTGCTGCTGGTGGCGCCCACCTCGGTGCTCACCAACTGGAAGCGCGAGGCGGCGGCCTTTACGCCGGAGCTGGTGGTGAACGAGCACTACGGCCCGCGCCGGCCCAGCACCGCCGAGGCCCTGAAGAAGGCCCTGACGGGGGTGGATCTTGTGCTCACCAGCTACGGCCTGCTCCAGCGCGACAGCGAGGTGCTCGACAGGGTCGACTGGCAGGGCGTGGTGATCGATGAAGCGCAGGCGATCAAGAACCACGCCGCCAAGCAGTCGATGGCGGCGCGGGATCTGGGCCGACCCCTGCGGGGTGCCAAGGGGGGCGGCAGCCGCTTCCGGATCGCCCTCACCGGCACACCGGTGGAGAACCGCGTCAGCGAGCTGTGGGCGCTGATGGATTTCCTCAACCCCAGGGTGCTGGGCGATGAGCCGTTCTTCCGCCAGCGCTATCGGCTGCCGATCGAGCGCTACGGCGACATGTCGTCGCTGCGGGACCTCAAGGCCCGCGTCGGCCCATTCATCCTGCGCCGGCTGAAGACCGACAAATCGATCATCACCGACCTGCCCGAGAAGCTGGAGCTGAACGAGTGGGTGGGCCTGGCCCCCGAGCAGAAGACGCTTTACAACAAGACCGTGGAGGAGAGCCTCGATGCGATCGCCCGGGCGCCGCTGGGGCAGAAGCACGGCCAGGTGCTGGCGCTGCTGACGCGGCTCAAGCAGATCTGCAACCACCCGGCCCTGGCCCTCAAGCAGGACCCCGACACCGCCGACGCCGGCTTCTTCAAGGCGTTCGCCGCCCGCAGCGCCAAGGTGCAGCGCCTTGAAGAGATCCTCGAGGAGGTGATCGAAGCGGGCGATCGGGCGCTGCTGTTCACCCAGTTCGCCGAATGGGGCCACCTGCTCAAGGCCCACCTGGAGCAGAAGTGGCGCCAGGAGGTGCCCTTCCTCTACGGCAACACCAGCAAGACCGAGCGCCAGGCGATGGTGGATCGCTTCCAGGAGGATCCCCGCGGCCCGCAGCTGTTCCTGCTGTCGCTCAAGGCCGGCGGCGTGGGCCTCAACCTCACCAGAGCCAGCCACGTGTTCCACATCGACCGCTGGTGGAACCCCGCCGTGGAGAACCAGGCCACCGACCGCGCCTACCGGATCGGCCAGCAGAACCGGGTGCTGGTGCACAAGTTCATCACCAGCGGCTCGGTCGAGGAGCGGATCGACCGGATGATCAAGGAGAAGTCAAAGCTGGCGGAGGACATCGTCGGCTCCGGTGAGGAGTGGCTCGGCGGCATGGACATCGGCCAGCTCAAGGACCTGGTGACCCTCAGCGAGGAGACCTGAGCCAGACCGCTGAGGGCGGATCCAGCAGCTGCCGTCAGCAGGACGACAGGTCAGGACCGGTCAGGACCCACGGTGGAGCTCAGTCCCAGGGGAAGGGCAGGGACTGCAACCACCGCACCCGCGCTTCAGCCCGCTGCAACTGCGGGCCGGCTGGCGGCGGCAGCAGATCCGGACAACCATTGCTGCTGCGCTGCCCCGAGGGGCAGAGGATGTCCTTCATCGGCACATCGAGCACGATGGAGCCTGCGACAACCGCACCTCGGAGCCGGGCACGGTCGAGGGAGCCGCGGAGCATCACCACCCCGTTGAAGAAGGCATTGCTCAGGTCGGCCCCGTTCAGGTCGGTGTCAACCAGCAGGGCGCCGACGCCGACGTCATCACTGACCTTATTGCGCTTCGGCAGGGCACAGCTGAGCAGGGGGAAACAGGGATGGCTGGGATCGCCCTGCAGGCGCAGGTCGTCCTCCTGCTCTGCCTCCACCAGACGCATGCCGAGGTGGGCCCGGCGCAGATCAGCCCCCCTGAGGCTGGTGCGCTCGAGTCGGGCCGAGGAGAGGTTGGCCCCCACGAGCTGCGCCCCATCGAAGCGGCCACCACTGAGGCGGGCACGCCCCAGGTTGGCGCCGCTGAAATCAGCGTTGCGGGCATCCACGTTCGAGAGGTCCGCACTCTCAAGATCGACCCCACGCAGCTGCGCTCTCACCAGGCGGGCATCCTGCAGATCGATGCTTTCCATGTCATTGCCCATGACATCGGCATTGCTCAGATCGACGCGGGTCAGATCGGCCGACTCGAGATCGCACGATCGCAGCAGGGCGCCGCGCAGGCTGGTGGCGAGCAGGCGCGCATCGGCCAGGTCGGTGCCGATCAGGATCGCCCGGTCCATCCGGGCTCCACTGAGGTCGGTGTTCTCCAGGTCGGTGCCGACCAGGCGGGCGCCGCGCAGATCGGCACCACGCAGATCGGCGAAGCGCAGGTCGATGCCGCTCAGGTCGGCACCGGCGCACTGCGCCTTCGGGCCGATCTCACAGCCGGGCGGCAGCTGCCGGCGGCACGGGGCATGGGCCGGAACCGTGCAGCCCGGCCGCATCCCTGGCTGGTGATTGCGCAGGCAACAGAGGGAGCCGGTTGTCGCCAGGGGACGGGGATCCAGGGGGGGCGTCGGCGTTGCAGCCGAAGCCGGCGCCGGCCGGGGAGGGGCGACGATCAGGCCGGCGGCGAGGGGAGAGAGAAGTGCGGCAAGCAGGCTTGCCCGCAGAGGGCTTGTCATGGCCAGAGAGCCAAAGGACAGCCAATGGTGATCAGCGCGTCTGCTTCATGCCCGGATCACGCATCAGGATCCAATGGTCATAGAGGCGGCGTAATCCACCCTGGGAGTCCTGGGTGGCCAGCCATCCGTTGATCCAGTCGTAGAGATCCGGATCGCTGCCTCCGATCAACAGCACCAGACGCACCGGCAGCGACCGGGCGAACGGAGTCAGCAGGGTGGTGTCGGGATGGACCACAGCCCAGGCCGCGCCCCCCTCAGCCGTGATCAGCAGCCCATCGAAACGGTGGCGCTCCGGCTTGTTGAAGAACGCCTGCTTGCTGGCGATCGGCTGGAGAATCACGCGGGTGCGCCCATGGCCGAGCAGCGTGTCGAGCTGCTCCCGCAGCAACGGTGTATCCAGCGCCTGGTCGTGCAGGGCCAGGCGCAGGGGGCGGCCGAGGGGCCGGGACTGAAGGTTCTGAATGCGCTCCACCGCCTGATCGTCCACCACCAATCCGAGGTGAGCCTGCAGGTAGGCCTGGCTGACGTAGAAGCGCGCGGCACGGCCAGGGGTTCCACTCACGCCGCCCGCCACCAGATCGAGGCGTCCCTGTTCCAACCAGGTCTCCAGCTCGACCGAACTGCCCTCGACCAGATCGATGCGACGGAGGCCGAGATCCGTCGCCAGACGACGCAACAGATCGAGGTCGAAGCCGACCCAGTCGCCCGCGACGTTGCGATAGGCCCAGGGCATCGTCTCCCGGCGCACCCCGAGCCGCAGCACCCCGCGCGCCCGCAACGCCGCCAGGGTCACCGGCGCCGGCGCCGGCAAGGACACGCTGCGCACCAACGGCTGCGGCTGAAGCGCATCCCTGGCCAGCATCACCCGATCCCTGCTGTAGGAGCCCTGCAGGACATGGGCAAGGCCAGCGCGAACGCTGGTGCCGCCCAGCCAGGCCAGGCCACCCGCCAGGCCGAGACCGAGCAACAGCGGCCTGGTCCGCAGGCGCCGCCGGCCGGTGAGCAGCGTGAGCACCAACAGGGCCATGGTGATCAGGCCCAGCAGGGTCATCACCTTCTCGAAGCGATAGAGCCAGACACCGGCCAGATCGATCACCTGCAGCAGATCGACCGGCAGACCCTGCAGGCGCAGTCCCTCGATCACGGCGGTCCTGAGGCCGCCCATCACACTCGGCACCCCGATCAGCGCAAAGCGCAGGATCGCCGGCGGGCCCATCGGCTGATCGACGTACCAGGCGAGGAAGGGCACGCACACCAGCGCCATCACCTGGCCGAGACCGGGCAGGGCAAAGCCGATCGCCACGGCGGCCGTCACCTCCTCATCCGCCAGCTGACGCTGCTGCTTCGGCACCCAGCACTGGGACGCCAGCAGGCCGCGCAGGTTGTCGAGCAGCGGCGGCAGGGCCACCATCGCGTTACCCGAGCCGAGGGCGAGGCCGAGCGGTCCGGCGCTGAGCTGCCAGAGCTGAAGGGGCCGGAGGGGGGTCACGGCCAGCACCAGGGCGGCCAACAGCAGCGCCATGGCCAGCCCACCCACCAGGGTGATCCAGAACAACCCCTGGAGGCGCAGCAGCATGCCCACATCGCTGACGGCACGGCTGTGGGCGGTGAGCGCCACGATGCTGAGGGGAATCAGCCCAGCCACGATGCGGCTGAGATCACGGAACAGCGATCGCAGCACCGCCAGCGGTCGCAGCAGATCATCCCGGTCGCTATGGCCCTGCAGCAGCACGCCGAGCACCACACACACCAGCACCACGGCCGGCACGTTGTTAGCGGCGAGGGCCTGAAACAGGTTGGCGGGCACAAAGGTGCGCAGCAGGTCAGGTTGCTCAGGCAACTGCAGCAGTGCCGGCGAAAAGAAGTCGGAACCCAGGAGCGGCGGCAGCAGCGCCGGCATCCCCAGCAGCGCCAGAACAGCCAGGCCCCAGAGCAGCAACAGCAGCAGGCCACCGCGCCGCATCAGCTGCCGCAGGGGCCCCGCGGGCATGCTGCCGAGCACATGCAGCACCTCGCAGACCAGATAGGGCATCACCACCAGCTGGGAAGCCTGCAGACCGATCACACCCAGGGGGTCCAGCCAGGGCACGCTCGCCGGCCATAGCTGCCCCAGCACCAGTCCCAGCACGATTGCCAGCAGGCAGCGCAGGCCGAGGGAGCGGGGCCACAGCAGCAGCGCCAGCCGCTGCCAGGGGGTGCGGTAGAGCCCGGGTGCCCGCTGCGTCAGCCGGTCGCACCAGCGGCGAAGTTCCGCTTCGCTGATGCCATGGCGGGCGGCCAGATCCTGGAGCGACTCCCGACCGGCCAGGGCCTCAAGGGCCAGCCGTGCCTTGAACTCCGGGGAATGGCCGCGCTGGCGCTGCATGATGATGCGGCCGGCGCACCAGCAACAAACACACGGCACCGTATCGGTGGTGGCGACGTGCACAAGAGCCACCCGGACAACCCTGCGACTGGGCTGATCCGGCAGGCGGGGCGACTGAGCAGAATGGGTTCACCCACACTTCGGTGGCCCGTGACCCTCTCCTCCGCCGCCATCACCACCCAGCTGGGCGAGCAGGGCCTGGGCCAGCAGCCCTGGTGGGTCGAGCAGTGGATGGAACTGATCAACGGCTACCGCTTCAAGAAACGGCTGGAGCGGGCCTGGGCCTATGCCCGCGAGGGCAATGTGCTCTCGATCCGCTTCGAGGGGCGTCGCGTCCATGCCCGCGTGCAGGGCAGTGGCGAGGAGCCCTACAAGCTGAAGATCTGGCTGGATGTGCTCAGCGACGACGACTGGCGCTACGTGCTGGAGGCCCTTGGCCAGAAGGCGCGCTGGTCGGCGCAGCTGCTGGCCGGCGTGATGCCGCAGGACATCGAGCGGGCCTTCGCCGCCAGCGGCCGGCGTCTGTTCCCGTTCAAGCTGCAGGAGGTGCGCAGCGAATGCACCTGCCTGGACAACCGCAACGGCAAGGGCAACCTCTGCAAGCACATCAGCGCGGTTTATTACCTGATGGGCGAACGCTTCAGCGAAGACCCCTTCGTGCTGTTCCAGCTGCGCGGCCGCACCCGCGCCCAACTGCTCGGCGACCTGGCTGAGCAGCGCCGCCTGCTGCTGGCCAGGAAAGCCCAGGAGGCCAGGGCGGCGGGCGCAAACCAGGAGACGTCGGCCAGCCAGCCCGCGCAACCAGGCGCCGATGGCAGCCTGGCCCACACCCCCGCAGCCATCCGTGATCCGAACCGCTGGTGGCGCTACGACGCGGCCCTGGATCCGGCCCTCGTGGTGATCACCCCGGCCATGGAGGGTGACACCGGTCTGGATGCGGCCGGCCCGCTGCCCCTGGCGGAGGATGGCCGCTTCCCGGAGGCGGCCCGCCACTTCGTGGAGCACCTCAGGAGCCAGGGAGCCGCCTTCAGCGCCAGCGCCATGGCCACCGCCATGGCCACCGGGCGGGACGCGACCGCCAGCGACGACGTCGCATGAGCACCCCGGTCCGGCAGAGGCGGCGCCATCGGCGCCGCTGCCGGCTGTCCCGGCCGGCAGCAGCCCCCTGGCTGACGACGCTGCAGCGGCACCTGGCGGCGCGGATCCTGCGCTGCCACTGGCAGGCCTTCGGAACACCCCTGCTGGCGTGCTGCCGGGGGAAGCACGGCGACCACCTCGCCCAGGAGCTGTTCGCCGCCGACACGGTGGTGCTGGCCCACGATGGCGGCGCCGATCCACGCCTGATCTACGCCAATGCGGCGGCGCTGCGGCTGTGGGAACGGCCCTGGGCGGCGATGATCGGCATGCCGTCGCGGCTCACGGCTGAACCGGAACTGCGCCCGGCGCGCGCGGCGATGCTGGCCCAGGCCCACATCCACCAGGCCCTGCGCGGCTACTGCGGCATCCGCATCAGCGCCAGCGGCCGCCGCTTCCAGATCCGCAACGCCCGCCTCTGGAGCCTGCTGGACGACGGCGGGCGGATCTGCGGCCAGGCAGCCGCCTTCAGCGACTGGTACTGGTTGTGAGCACCGATCTTCTGCACGATCTCGACTGGCAGGCCTGGCTGCCGGCCCTGCGCTCTCCGGCCGGCGCCCTGGCCTTCATTCCTCTCTATGCGGCGTGGGTGACGCTGCTGCTGCCTGGGGTCTGGGCCTCGATGCTGGCCGGGGCGCTCTACGGCACGGTCTGGGGCAGCCTGATCGTGTTCATCGGCGCCTGCCTGGGGGCGGAGGCGGCCTTCCTGCTGGGGCGCTACACCCTGCGTCACTGGGCGCGACGACAGCTGGCGGCCAGACCACGCCTGCAGGCGCTGGAGCAGGCCGTCAGCCGCGAGGGCCTGAAGCTGGTGCTGCTGACGCGGCTGTCACCGGCCTTTCCGTTCTCCCTGCTCAACCTGGCCTACGGCCTGAGCGACGTGAGCCTGCGCGATTACACACTGGGACTGATCGGCATCCTGCCGGGCACGATCCTGTTCTGCGGCCTCGGCGCCCTGGCCGGTGATGTGGCCCGCTTCGGCGAGGTGCTCAGCGGCC
>RFPK01000088.1 GCA_009926195.1 Synechococcaceae bacterium WB4_1_0192
GCGCCGCAGCAGCGACTCGCACTCGGGACCCTCCAGGCTGCCACGCTCCACCAGATCCGCCAGACCGATGCAGACCTGCGCCACCACCTTCACGTCCTTGGCGTAGCGACCGACCGTGGCGCGATACAGATCGCCCTGGAAGGTGGCCGGTGTGGCCATCACGCCCACCACACCGCTGCGGGTGAGTGCAACGGCCGGTTTCACCGCCGGCTCCAGCCCGAGGATCGGCAGACCGGGGAAGCGGCGGCGCAGGGAGCGCAGAGCCACGGCGGAGGCGGTGTTGCAGGCCACCACGATCGCCTTGCAACCCTCGGCCACCAGAGCGTCGGTGACGGTGAGGCAGAACTCACGGATCTCGGAGGCGGAGCGATCGCCATAGGGCACATGGGCCTGATCGGCCAGATAGAGCAGCGACTCAGCCGGCAGCTGGTGGGCCACCTGGCGCCACACACTCAGCCCACCGATGCCCGAATCGAAGATCCCAACCGGAGCGGCGGGATCGAGGCGGTGTTCACCGCCGCTCATGGATTGGCCACCAGATAACGCAGCAGACCATTGGCGATCGCCACGGCCATGCGGCGACGGAAGGCCGGATCCGCCAGACGCGGGGAATCCAGTGAGCCGGTGACGAAACCCATTTCCGCCAGGGCCGAGGGCATCACCGTGCGCCGGATCACGAAGAAACGGCCGGGCCGGGCGCCACGGTCCGGGCTGCCGGGCGACACGCTCAGCATCTGCTCCTGCACCGACTGGGCCAGGGCGCGGGAGCGGCTGGACTCGAAGAAGAAGGTCTCGATGCCGTTCACATCAGGACGATCCATGCTCAGGGCATTGGCATGGATGCTCAGGAACAGGTCGGCGCGGCTGTTGTTGGCCAGGGCCACCCGCGGCGGCAGATCCACATCCACCTCCGTGGTGCGGGTGAGCAGCACCTTCACCCCCTTGGCCTGGAGCAGCTGGGCCACCTGCAGGCTCACATCGAGCACCACATCGGTCTCGCGCAGGCCGTTGATGCCCACGGCGCCGGGATCCGGCCCGCCGTGGCCGGGATCGATCACCACGGTGTAGCGGCCGCGGGGCACATCGGGCAGCGACGCGGCCGAGGCAGGCGGCAGCGTGGTGTCGACTGAACCAGCGGGGGGCCAGATGGCCTGGTCGGACGGAGCCGGCTGGGCACGCCAGCTGGGGATCAGCGGCGCCTCCAGGTTGCCCTCCCCGAGCGGAGCCACCGCAGCGGCCGGGGCGCCGATCTCCATCCGCCAGCGATCGATGCTGGTGCCCACCAGGCGCAGCTGGGCGGGATCCAGGCTGGTGCCGGGCTCGAACTCCAGCACCAGACGGGTGGTGTCAGGGCCGGGGCGGCCCACCCGCACCTGGCGCAGGGCGCCACTGCCGGGGATCACGCGGGTGCGCTGTGGAGCACCAGGCAGGTCGATCCACACCCGTGGCCCCTTGCCGGCCTGGCCCTGCTCATAGAAGGCCTGGATGAGCACCCCCGGGGCCGTGCGCAGTTCGAGCACGCCCTCACGGCTGAAACGCCAGGCGGACAGGCTGCTGGCGGCCCAGGCAGGCAGGGCCGCCAGGGTCGCCAGCGGCAACGCAGCCGCCAGGATCACACCGGACAGGCGCGCCCGGAGGCGGCGATGCCAGAACAGGGGCCCGGGCACGCGATCAGAACAGGGCAGGACGGCGGTGGCGCAGGCTGGGCATCTGGGCCTGAATGCGCTGACGGTGACTCACATCCACCGGCGCGACCGCCAGGCCAGGGGCGATGCCGGCATCGGCAAGCACCGTGCCCCAGGGGTCGATCACGAGGGCGTGGCCATGGGTCTGGCGGCGGGGGCTGTGCTGGCCGGTCTGCGCCGGTGCCACCACATAGGCGGTGTTCTCGATGGCGCGGGCCTGGAGCAGCACCTGCCAGTGGTCCTTGCCGGTGAAGGCGGTGAAGGCGGCAGGGATGAACAACACGTCGGCTCCGGCTCCGGCCAGGTGGCGATAGAGCTCAGGAAAGCGCACGTCGTAACAGATGGACAGCCCCACGCGGCACAGACCCGGCACCTCCACCACCGGCGGCAGCTCATTGCCGGGCATCACCGTGGCCGATTCGCGGTAGGTGTTGCCGTCGGGCAGATCCACGTCGAACAGGTGGATCTTGTCGTAGGTGGCCAGGATCTGACCGTCCTTGCCCACCAGCTGGGCGCGGTTGCTGGTGAGGCGCTCACCGGCGGGCACGGGATAGCCGCCGCCGAGCAGGGTCACCTGATAGCGCCGGGCCATGGTCACCAGGAAACGCTGCGCCTGCTCCGCCAGGGCGGGGGCGAGCCGCAGCCGCTCCTCGTCGTCGCCCATGAAGGCGAAGTTCTCGGGCAGACCAACCAGCTCGGCGCCCCGACGGGTCGCCAGCTCGATCTGTTCCTCGGCGGCGGCGAAGTTCCGTTCGGGGTCGGCGGCGCTGGTGAGCTGAACCGCTGCCGCCAGAAAGCTTGTCACCGCTGGATTCCTACTGCCGCAGGCACTGTAAGGGCGCGGGCCTGGGGCGCAAACCGAGCCTCAGCTGGCCTGAAGCACACCCGGACTGGTCTGGATGGGCACGATCATCAGGCTGTCGACGGCGGCGCAGCACGCGAAATCGGCGTCGTGGTTACCGATGCCGATCAGGCGCTGGCCATGGCTGGCGGCCCGCAGACAGGTTTCCGTGTCGTGACGCCACTGCTGCCACAGGGCCAGGGCCGCAAGGGCTTCATCGTTGCCGGTGCTCACGCCCACATGGGGCGACACCGCCAGCTCCATCGCCGCCGAGATCACGGCGCCGGCCGCCAGGCTGTCCTCCAGGGAGTAGTCGCCCTCCCAGCCGCTACCGACGATCCAAACCCGCGCTGCACCGCTGTCCAGCAGGCGGCGGGCCACGGCGGTGCGGTTCGGCAGGGCGGCCGTGACCAGCAGCGGCACCGCCTTGACCGCCTCCAGGGAGCGGGTGCCATTGGTGGTGCTCATGAAGATGCGCTTGCCCCCCACCAGCTCCGTGGTCACCGCCAACGGCGAATTGCCCAGGTCGTAGCCATCCACACGCTTGCCGCCGCGCTCACCGGCTCGCAGCCGCTGCTCCGCCGGCCAGGCGGCCGCGGCGGCCTCCAGCTCAGCCAGGTCGGCGAAGGCCTGGATCGCCTCCGCGCCGTTCTGCAGCGACCAGGCGATGGTGGTGGTGGCGCGGAGCACATCAATCACCACGGCGGCGTCCGGACCGCCCTCCGCCACCGGCAGCACGGCCGGCACGGCCTCGGAGGTGTGGAAATAGGAGATCTGCACGGCGGCGGAGCGGACTGGCTGCGAACCCTAGGCAGCCGCACGGGGCGGTTCCGGCCCGGGCCGACGCCGCAGTCGCCCACGCGGAGCCGGGATGATGGCCGGATCTATCGGGTCTGGACCACCGCCGATGCCAAGCCGATCCGCGCTGCTGGGGCCCCGCAGCCGCCGCGACCTGCGTGGGTTCCTGGACCTGCTCGAGCAACGTGGCCGCCTGCGGCGGCCATCAACAGGTGTTCAAGGGGGATCAGGTGAACCTCGATGCCCTGCCGCTGCTGCGCCCCTGGCCCGGGGATGCCGGCCGGATCATCACCCTCGGCCTGGTGATCACCAAGGATCCGGAAACCGGCACGCCGAATGTGGGGGTGTACCGGCTGCAGCAGCAGTCGATCAACACGATGACCGTGCACTGGCTGAGCGTGCGCGGCGGCGCCCGTCATCTGCGCAAGGCCGCGGCGATGGGCAGGAAGCTGGAGATCGCGATCGCCATCGGCGTGCATCCGCTGCTGGTGATGGCGGCAGCCACACCGATCCCGGTGCAGCTGAGCGAGTGGCTGTTCGCCGGCCTCTATGCCGGCGAAGGCGTGCGACTGGCGAAGTGCAAAACGGTGAATCTCGAAGTGCCCAGCCATAGCGAAGTGGTGCTGGAGGGGACGATCACCCCGGGCGAGGAGCTTGCCGATGGCCCTTTTGGCGATCACATGGGCTTCTACGGCGGTGTCGAGGATTCCCCCCTGGTGCAGATCCAGTGCGTCACCCAGCGACGCGACCCGATCTACTTCACCACCTTCAGCGGTCGCCCCCCGAAGGAGGACGCCATGCTGGCGATTGCCTTGAACCGGATCTACACGCCGATCCTGCGCCAGCAGATCCCGGAGATCGTGGATTTCTTCCTGCCGATGGAGGGCCTCAGCTACAAGCTGGCCGTGATCGCCATCGACAAGGCCTACCCAGGCCAGGCCAGGAGAGCAGCGATGGCCTTCTGGAGCGCCCTGCCGCAATTCACCTATACCAAGTTCGTGGTGGTGGTCGACAAGACCATCAACATCCGCGATCCGCGCCAGGTGATCTGGGCGATCAGCGCCCTGGTGGACCCACAGCGCGATCTGTTCGTGCTGGAGGACACCCCCTTCGACACCCTCGATTTCGCCAGCGAACGGCTTGGCCTCGGCGGCAGGCTGGCGATCGACGCCACCACCAAGGTGGGCCCCGAACGCAACCATGCCTGGGGCGAACCCCTGAGCCGCCCCGCCACGCTGGAGGCCCGCCTCGATGCGCGCTGGGCCGAGTTGGGTCTGGCCGACATCGGCCTGGACTCGCCCGATCCGGCCCTGTTCGGCTACACCCTGGAGCACGTGCTGGAGCGACTGGTGGGACGGCAACACAGTTGAGTACGCGCCATCACCGCATCCGCTGGCATGACCGAGCAGCCACGACACCAGCAGAGCGGTCCAAAGGTGCTCTGACGGATCACTTGCCTGGCTGCGGCGAGGAATCTGGACTCGGTTGATTGGCTTGGGCAGGACCACCATCCTGTCCGACGGTTTGCTGATTTTGAGCAGCTGGATTGGTCAACCCAGGCTGTCCCTGATTCACCATGCCTGCACTGCTGCTCATCGCCCCAGACAGGATTGAGAATACTGATTGGTCCACATTGAAAGCAGGGATAGGCCTTGGCTTTTTCAATAACTCAACTAGCGATGCTGGCTGCGATTGACCAGAATCTGAAAGACCCGAACACAGACGATTAACATCCTCGGCAGCCGCTTTTAGGCCTGCCTGAGCTCCGAAGCCAGCAGGGATAGCCTGGGCGAGACTGAACAGACCAAGGGATGCAATTGATGAATTGATCACAATATTCTTCGCACCAGCCAGACCCTCCTTGCCGATGTACAAGCTACCCAAGGCGCCGACAAGACCAAAAACCCCAGAGACGACAACAGAACTACTTAGCAAGGCATAATAGAAGGCAAAAGAATCGCAACTCTGCAGCAAGCGGGTTCGAGCTTGCTGTTCAACGACGCTTGGCGCAGGAACATCAGGCTTCTGGGCAGGAGCAGTTGCAGTTGCAGAGCAGCCGTACCAGGCTCGGGCGCGCTGGGCAGAACCGTCATAAACGCCTGTCCATATCAGGATTGCGCCAAAGCATAACCCCATCGTGATAAGTGCATGACCAAAGAAGTTAAGCCTGACCCCTGGCGAGAACGAGGGAACAGAACCAGCGTCACCAGCATCTTGCTTGTAGAGAAAAAAATCCATGAAACCCTGCCACGCAAAAACGCGCCCTTGATTTCCAGTAGAGTGACTCATGGCAGAACATCAAGCAGAAATAACAGCAGAGAGAACCCGTATGGGTGTAAGCAAAGGCTGGCAAGTCCTTCTGGACATGTCAAGGCGATCCGGATCCGGGAAGCGGCGGGCACATCCCTGGTGTGATGCGATGTTGATGGCGACCAGACAAACAACTCCGGCGGCCCGTGCAGACGAGCAGCCCTCGGGTTAGACGGACGGAAGCCAGAGATCCTGGACAAGGGATCGCAGGCCCACTTGCTGGGTCAGATTGAGTCTTCCCATCGGTGATCTGGGTTGATGCTGCGCCGCGCCGCCGTGCTGGCCCTGCGCGCCTTGCTGGAACTGGCCCAGCAGCCGGCGCGCTGGCTCTCGGTATCCGAGATCGCCAACGCCCAGGAGCTTCCGGCGCCGATGCTCGAGCAACTGCTACTGCAACTGCGGCGAGCCGGGCTGGTGGAGGCGCGACGGGGACGGCATGGCGGATATCGGCTGGCCCGCCCGGCGACTGCGATCGCCGTGGCGGAGGTGCTGCAGGCCGTGGGAGCGAACCTCGATCTGAGCGCCGGCCTGGCGGAGGATCCCGCCGTGGCCGAAGCGAGGGTGCTGCTGAGCATGGGCAGGCGCCTGCAGGCGGCCCTGGAGCGGGAGCTGGCGACCTTCAGCCTGGAGGAGCTGCTGTTCGACCTCAGCAGCTGCAAGGAACGTCTCAACAACGATGGCGGCGTGATGCTGGGTTGAACAGCCACACCGGCGCTCGCCACGACCGATCAGCTACAGCAAGGACCCGCGACGCAGATAGACGCGGATCAGCTTCTCGTCCATCAGGCCAGAGCGGGCCACCGGCGCCTCATTGCAACGCTCGAACAGCTCCAGAAGGGTGCCGGGCTCAACGCTGTAGCCGCGATCCGCAGCGATGGCACTCACCTCATCGGCGGTGCACACCTCATTGAGCTGGGCGCGCAGCTCCGGGTCGGTCTGGATCTGGGCCAGGAAGTCGAACAGGGCGCGCAGATGGTCAGCCATGGCAAGGGGGAAGCCATGCCCGTGTTAGCGACAACCGGCACGGGCGGCCAGAGTCGCTGCCGGCCACTGCCTACGCTCGCCCCACCGCACACCCCGCCCATGTCGCTGACCCTCGGAACCACTGCCGGCCGCAGCCTGCGGGGCACGGTGCGGGTGCCGGGCGACAAGTCGATCTCGCACCGCGCTCTGCTGTTCGGGGCCATCGCCGAGGGCAGCACCCGCATCGAAGGCCTGTTGCCCGCCGAGGATCCGCTCAGCACCGCCGCCTGCCTGCGGGCGATGGGCGTCGAGGTGTCGCCGATCGCAGCGGGCCAGCCGGTGCTGGTGCAGGGTGTGGGCCTCGATGGCTTCCGCGAACCGGAGGACGTGCTCGATTGCGGCAACTCCGGCACCACCATGCGCCTGATGCTCGGACTGCTGGCTGGCCGCGACGGGCGCCACTTCGTGCTCAACGGTGATGGCTCGCTGCGACGGCGGCCGATGAAGCGGGTCGGCGGGCCCCTGACCGAGATGGGTGCAACGATCGCCGGCCGCGCCGGCGGCAACCTGGCCCCCCTGGCCATTCAGGGCCGCCGCCTGCACGGCGCCACGATCCGCACACCGGTGGCTTCGGCTCAGGTGAAGAGCGCGATCCTGCTCGCAGCCCTGACCGCCGAAGGCACCACCACCGTGATTGAACCGGTGCAGAGCCGCGACCACAGCGAGCGGATGCTGCGCGCCTTCGGCGCCGAGCTCACGGTGGGCGGCGACGGTGACACCATGGTGACCGTGACCCCCGGCGCCACGCTGCGCGGCCAGGAGGTGGTGGTGCCGGGCGACATCAGCTCCGCCGCCTTCTGGCTGGTGGCAGGCGCCATCACCCCCGGTGCCGAACTCACCGTGGAGAACGTGGGCCTCAACCCCAGCCGCACCGGCATCCTCGATGTGCTGGAGCAGATGGGCGCCCGCATCACGGTGCTCAATGCCCGCGATGTGGCTGGGGAGCCGGTGGGCGACCTGCGCGTCACCCACGGGCCGCTGCAGGCTTTCACGATCGGTGCTGAGCTGATCCCGCGGCTGGTGGATGAGATTCCGGTGCTGGCGGTGGCGGCCTGCTGCGCCGATGGGGT
>RFPK01000089.1 GCA_009926195.1 Synechococcaceae bacterium WB4_1_0192
GCGGTGAGCTGCAGCGCTGGGAGATCGCGCCGCGCTATGCCGATCTACTGGCGGGTCGGGGGGTGGCCTGGCTGCAGGAGCGGGTCGTGACGATCGACCACGAGCGACGGCTGCTGCGCACCGATGCCGGTCGCGAGCTGCGCTGGAGCGCGCTGGTGATCGCCACCGGCGGCCGCCCCCAGAGCTATGGCATCCCGGGCGTGCGCGAACACAGCCTCGGTTTTCGCAGCCTGGCGGATGTGGAACGGCTGCAGCAACTGGTTGACCGCCTGCGGCTACGGCTTCGGCCCATGCAGCGGGTGGCCGTGGTGGGTGCCGGAGCCAGCGGGGTGGAGCTGGCCTGCAAGCTGGCCGACCTGCTGGCCGGCGCTGCCGTGATCGAGCTGATCGAGCAGGGCCCGGAGCTGCTGCCGGGCTCGAAGGCCTTCAACCGCGAACAGGCCCAGCTGGCCCTGCAGCGGCGGGACATCCGCCTGCGCACCCACACCCGCGTGGCCCAGGTCCTGGCCGATGGGCTGGAGCTGCAGCGCGGCGCCGGCCAGGGCCCCAGCGGCCCCTCCCTGGAACGGCTGAACTGCGATGGGGTGATCTGGAGCGGGGGGGTGCGCGCCTGCGTGCCGGAGCTGATCCCGGCCCTGCCGCTGGATGGCCGCGGCCGTGTGCCCTGCGACGGCAGCCTGCGCGTGATCGGCAGCGACGGCCTGTTCGCCATCGGTGATGCCGCCGCCTGTCCCCTGCCCGGCGGCGACCAGCATCCCGCCACGGCCCAGGTGGCCTATCAGCAGGCCAGCTGCGTGGCGGCCAATGTGCTGCACCAGCGGCGCGACGAACCGCTGGAGACCTTCACCTGGAACGACCTGGGCGAGATGCTCGGTCTGGGCATCGGCCAGGCCGCGGTCACCGGGATGGGGCTCACCCTGGCGGGACCGGCCGCGTTCCAGCTACGGCGCCTGGCCTATCTGGCCAGGCTGCCGGGACCGGGGCATCAGCTGCGGGTGGCCGGCAGCTGGCTGAGCCGGTGGGGCTGAGGGGCAATGACCAGCCCCACCGCCCCTCAGGGCCTGCTGATCGATGCCATGGGCACCCTGATCGGGCTGCGCCGGTCGGTGGGCAGCACGTACGCCGAACTGGCGGCGGCCCATGGCGTGCAGGTGCAGGCCCGCGCCATCAATGGCGTGTTCCCGCAACTGTTCCGCCAGGCACCGCCGCTGGCCTTCCCGGGCCTGGCCGGAGAGGCACTGCTGCAGGCCGAGCGCGACTGGTGGGGCGAGCGCATCGCGGACACCCTGCAGGCCTGTGGCCACGATGGCCCCCTGCCGCCTGAACTGGTGCCGGCCCTGTTCGACCACTTCGCCGGCCCCGAGCCCTGGTGCGTCTACGCGGACGTGCTGCCCCATCTGGAGCTCTGGCGCGCCCGTGGCATCCGCCTGGCCGTGGTGAGCAACTTCGACCAACGGCTGCATGGTCTGCTGGCGGCCCTGGGCCTGAGCGGCCTGTTCCCCAGGCCGCAGGCGTGCGCTGCCTGCTGATCCGCCGGTCCAGGCAGGACGGCACACCTTGAAGCAGACCGCTCTGCTCGGCCGCACCGCCGGACTGAGACCGGCCCAGAGCCGGCGGCTGGAGCGCCTCAGCCACCGCCGCCACCCCGAGGGCGACGGCGTTGATCTGCTCAGCCTGCAACGTCTGGCGGCCGAGAGCACCGAACTGGAGCTGCCGCTCAGCCTGGTGATCGACAGCCGAGGCCTCTGCCGGCTGTTGTGGGTGGGCCCACTGGAGCAGTCCGGCCGACTGCTGGAGCGGCTGCCGGGCGGACCACGCCGGCAGGGCGGCGACCTACGCCTGGTGACCTGCGTCGGTCGCGCCCGCCAGCTGGAACCCCACGGCAGTGAAGCGGTGGTTGGCCTGGATCTGCGGCCGCGCCTATGGCTGCGGTACGGCGACAGCGCCGAACCGGGCGGTCGCTGGCCGGCGGCCGCCTACACAGCCGGTGGCGATCCGCAACACCCCTGGCAACTGCTGGACACGGGCGAACTGGTCGACCTCAGCGCCCTGGTGCCCCCTGCGCCGGCGGCGGCCGCCGGCCGCGATCGCGTCGGAGCCCAACAACGCTCCGGTGAGCGCCCAGGCGAGCGGGTGCTGCTGCTGGCGCTCAGCCCGGCCGATCCCGAGGAAGCACGCCGCGAGATTGCCGAACTGGAGGGTCTGGTGCGCAGTGCCGGCGCACAGCCGGTGGGACTGGTGAGCCAGCGGCGCAGCAGTGCCGGCGCCACAATCTGGGGCGAGGGCAAACTGCGCGAAGCAGCCCTGGAAGCCCGGCGCCTGGGAGCCAGCCTGGTGGTGACCGACCGGGAGCTCACCCCCGCGCAGGCCCGCAACCTGGAGCGGCTGCTGGATCTGCCCGTCAGCGACCGCAGCGAACTGATCCTCGACATCTTTGCCCAGCGGGCCGCCAGCGCCGCCGGTCGGCTGCAGGTGGAGCTGGCCCAGCTGCGCTATCGGCTGCCACGCCTGAGCGGCCGAGGCCTGAGCCTCTCGCGCCAGGGCGGCGGCATCGGCACCCGGGGCCCCGGCGAAACCCAGCTGGAGAAGGATCGCCGCGCCATCGCCCGGCGCATCGACCGACTCCAGCGCGAGGTGCGCAAGCTGGGGGAACATCGCGCCCGCCTACGCGGCGGCCGCCTGGGTCAGCGTCGGCTGGCGCTGGTGGGGTACACGAATGCCGGCAAGAGCTCCCTGCTCAACGCCCTCAGCCGCCCCCGGCCCGGTGAAGCGGTCCTGGCGGAGAACAAACTGTTCGCCACCCTGGATCCCACCACCCGGCGCATCAGCAGGCCGGATCCAGCCGGTGGGCCACCAGCCACCCTGCTGCTCACGGACACGGTGGGCTTCATCCGCGAGCTGCCGCCAGCGCTGCTGGAGGCCTTCCGCTCCACGCTGGAAGAGACCCTGGAGGCCGATGCGCTGCTGGTGGTCGTTGATCTCGCCGATCCGGGCTGGGCCGAACAGCTGCGCACCGTGCACGCGATCCTCGACAGCCTGGACAGCACAACCCGCCGCCGGCTGATCGGCAACCAGATCGATCGCTGCCCGGCAGCAGCGCTGGAGCAGGCACGAAGCCTCGATCCCGACGCCCTGTTTGTATCCGCCACCGCGGGGCTCGGACTGGAGCACCTGCGCGACGTCCTCTTCGGCGACAGGGAATCAAAGCCGCCGAGCGGCGATGGGGAGCGCCCCTAGAGAAGCCCCTGTGGAAGATCCGCTGTAACCGTGACCACACGCTGACCCTCTGTGGCCAACGGATGCCGGGCTGGCTATGTCAGCATCTGGCCCGTTTCCCATCCGCCCCATGGCGCTCCAGCTCGGCGACACCGTCCCCGATTTCACCCAGAACTCCCAGCTGGGTCCGATCAACCTGTACGACTACGCCGGCGACAGCTGGGTGGTGCTGTTCTCCCACCCCGCCGACTACACCCCGGTCTGCACCACCGAGCTCGGAGAGGTGTCTCGCCTGCGCAGCGAGTGGGAGAAGCGCAACGTGAAAACCATCGCCCTGAGCGTGGACTCCGCCGAGAGCCATGGCGGCTGGATCTGCGACATCAACGAGACCCAGAACACCACCGTCGACTACCCGATCCTCGCCGATGAGGACAAGAAGGTGAGCGATCTCTACGGGATGATCCACCCGAATTCACTGAACAACCTCACGGTGCGCTCGGTGTTCATCATCGACCCGAGCAAAAAGCTGCGCCTGCAGATCACCTACCCCGCCAGCACCGGCCGCAACTTCCAGGAGATCCTGCGCGTCATCGATTCGCTGCAGCTCACCGACCACCATCAGGTGGCCACGCCGGTGAACTGGAAGGACGGCGATGATTGCGTCGTGGTGCCCTCGATCCCCACCGAGGAGGCCCGCAGCAAGTTCCCGAAGGGCGTCACCGAGATCCGGCCCTACCTGCGCATGACCCCCCAGCCGAACCGCTGAGATGAAGGTGCTGGGGCTGATGAGCGGCACCAGCGCCGATGGTGTCGATGCCGTTCTGGCCGCCTTCAGCGGCCCGCCCCGGCGCCCCCGCTGGCGCCTGCTCGGCCGCGCCGCCGTGCCCTATCCCGCGGCGCTGAGGTCCCGGCTGATCGCCGTGGGGCAGGGAACACCGCTTCAGGCTGGCGAGGTTCTGGAGCTGGGTGAAGCCCTCACCCTGGTCCAGGCCGAGGCCGCCCGTAGCTGCGATCCTGCGGGCACGGCAGCCCTGGTGGGCTGCCACGGCCAGACCCTCTGGCATCGTCCACCGGCACCGGGACAGCGCGGCAGCAGCTGGCAACTGCTGCAGGGGCCTCTGCTGGCGGCGCTGCTGCAGCGGCCAGTGGTGTTCGACTTCCGGGCCGCCGATCTGGCACTGGGGGGCCAGGGAGCACCCCTGGTGCCCGCCACCGATGCGGCTCTGTTCCCCGCCGAGGGCGGCTGGCGGGCCCTGCTCAACCTGGGCGGCATCGGCAACCTGACCCTGCTGCCGCCGGCCAGGGGCCCGGATCGCAACGCGGCGGTGCGCGGCTGGGACTGCGGGCCGGCCAACACGCTGCTCGACATGGCGGTGCAGCGGTTCAGCAACGGCCGGCGGGCCTTCGATTCCGGTGGCGACTGGGCCAGCAGGGGCCAGGCCGATGAGGAGATGATCCAGCGCTGGCTGCGGGAGCCCTATTTCCAGGCGAGCCCACCCAAATCCACGGGCCGCGAACTGTTCGGCGGGGCGGATCTGGAGCGGCGGCTGGCGGAGCTGGAGGCCGCGGCCAACGCCAGCGGCCGCGTCCTGGAGCCCGCCGATGCCCTGGCCAGCCTGACGGCGCTTACGGCGGCGGTGGTGGCCCAGGACCTGCAGCGGGGGCCGGCGGTGCTGGACCTGCTGGTGGCCGGCGGCGGCGCCCGCAATGCCCGGCTGATGCAGGAATTGCGCCAGCGCTGCCGCGGACTGAGGCTGCGCCCCCTGGCGGAGCTGGGAGTCGGTGACAGCGATCGCGAAGCCCTGGCCTTCGCCCTGCTGGCCTGGTGGCACCGGCGGGGCCAGCCGGGCTCCCTGCCAACGGTGACGGGTGCACCTCGGGCGGCGGTGCTGGGGGTCTGCGCGGCGCCACCCTGAGGCCCCCTCGCCGCCCTGCAACGAGGCATCAACATCCCGGGATGCGGGGATGCAGACCAAGCTGCTCTGCATAGGGTGGACGGCAACGGCCGAGAGATCCGATGAGCGCCGGCAACGCCCCCGCCCTCTACGAGCGCATCCGCAGCGATCAGACCCTGACGCAGGAGCTGTTCCGCCAGGCCCTGCAGGACCCCTCAGGCACCCTGAGCCGCATCTGCGACCTGGGGCAGAGCTGGGGCCTGCCCGTCAGCCGCGACGAGGTGAAGACCCACCTGGCCGGCATCGACGACCCGGAGACCAAGCAATGGCTGCTGAAGGCCCGGGGTGGCCTCTGAGGCACTGCGCCGCGGCCGCCGGTCCTGGCCCATCCAGCTGAAGAACAGCCAGTAGCTGACGATGGCCAGACCGGCCGCCACCACCAGGGCGGCCACCTGCTCAAGGCGCTTGACCATGGCGCTGCCGTCGTGCGGGACCACACCAGTTTGCAGGGCTGCATCCCGGCGCTCGGTCCGTCAAGGGGGATGATGCAGGTCGCAACGGGGCGCCGCGCCCCGCCTCCGCCTGTGCTCCGCCTCGAACGCGTCTCGAAGATCTATCCCACCGGTGAGGTGCTGCGGGATGTCACCTGGGAGGTGAAGGCAGGCGATCGCATCGGCCTGGTGGGCGTCAACGGCGCCGGCAAATCCACCCAGATGCGGATCATCGCCGGCATGGAAGAGCCGAGCAGCGGCCAGGTGGTGAAGCAGGGCGATCCGCGCATCGTCTACCTGCAGCAGGAATTCGACGTGGATCTGAGCAGCACGGTGCGGCAGGAGCTGTTCCAGGCCTTCGGCGAGGCGGCCGAGGTGCTCAACCGCCAACGGCAGGTGGAGGAGGAGATGGGCTCGGAGAAGGCGGCCGAGGATCCCGACCACCTCGATGAGCTGATCCACGAGCTCGGGGCCCTGCAGACCCGCTTCGAGAACCTGCACGGCTACGAGCTCGATGCCCGCATCGACAAGCTGCTGCCCACGATCGGCTTCACGGCCGAGGGGGCCGAGCAGCTGGTGGGCGACTACTCCGGCGGCTGGCAGATGCGCATCGCCCTGGGCAAGGTGCTGCTGCAGGAACCGGATCTGCTGCTGCTCGACGAACCGACCAACCACCTGGACGTGGAGACGATCCAATGGCTGGAGGACTACCTGATCGGCCAGACCTGTCCGCTGGTGGTGATCAGCCACGACCGGGCCTTCCTCGATCGGGTCTGCAACCAGATCGTGGAAACCGAGCGAGGGGTGTCCCGCAGCTACCTGGGCAACTACAGCCAGCACCTGGAGCTGAAGGCCCTGGAGCGGGAGGCCGGCCAGGCCGCCTTCGAGCGCCAGCAGAAGGAACTGGCCACTCAGCAGGCCTACATCGACCGCTTCCGCGCCAGCGCCACCCGCTCCACCCAGGCCAAGAGCCGCGAGAAGCTGCTCGACAAGGTGGAGCGGATCGAGGCACCGATCGAGAGCGTCAGCGGACCGCGCTTCCAGTTCCCGCCGGCCCCCCGCAGCGGCCGCCTGATCGCCGAGGTCAAGGAGCTGAGCCACAGCTACGGCGAGCAGATCCTGTTCCTGGGGGCCAACCTCGAGGTGGAGCGGGGCGATCGCATCGCCTTCGTGGGCCCCAACGGCGCCGGCAAGTCCACCCTGCTGCGGCTGGTGATGGGCATCGAGACCCCCGATGAAGGAGTTGCCGGGCTGGGGGAGCACAACGTGATCGCCGGCTACTTCGAGCAGAACCAGGCCGAGGCCCTGGATCTCTCCAAGACCGTGATCGACACGATGTTCGAGGCGGTGCCCGACTGGACCCAGACCCAGGTGCGCTCGCTGCTGGGCAGCTTCTGCTTCAGCAACGATGCCGTGTTCAAGGAGGTGGGCAAGCTTTCAGGTGGCGAGAAGGCGCGGCTGGCCCTGGCGCTGATGCTGCTGCAGCCCTGCAACCTGGTGGTGCTGGACGAGCCCACCAACCACCTCGACATCCCGGCCAAGCAGATGCTCGAGGACGCCCTGATCGAGTACGAGGGGGCCGTGCTGGTGGTGAGTCACGACCGCTACTTCATCTCGCGGGTGGCCAACAGGATCGTCGAGATCCGCGACGGTGAACTGGTGGTGTATCGCGGCGACTACGCCTACTACCGCGAGAAGAAGGCCGAGGAGGCCGCCGCGGCCGAACAGGCCCGCCTGGCAACCGAAGCCGATGCCAGGCGCAAGGCCAACCGTGACAAGCAGAAAGCCAAGGCTGCGGCCCGCAAGAGCGCAGCCGCCTGACGACAGGACTGCACACAACTTCACAGCCCCCTAGGCAACAGGACTCATTCCTCTTGGCTGGGTCTGATGTTGTGCATACCCTGACGGAATCCCCCCGTCACGCTGGGCACCATGGGCATCGCCGCAGAGCGCTTCGCCGGTCAGCACGTCGTGCAGCACCCGGACAACCAGCTGGAGGGCGCGTCGCCGGCCAGCGGCGGCCCGCAGCAGGAGCAACCCGCCGACGCCGATTCGGTGACGACCTACTTCGAGTGCATCACCGCCTGCTCC
>RFPK01000090.1 GCA_009926195.1 Synechococcaceae bacterium WB4_1_0192
TTTTATCACGCCATCGCCTTCACCCGCGTTGAGATGGTGACCGCACCGGCCACCTCCGTACGCAAGGCGATCGAGCTGGATGCCGGCGTTGGCCTGCTGATGCTGCAGGGGCTCTCCTCGCGGATCCTGCAGACCGAAACGATGATCGAAACACTCACCCATCGCGATATGTCGTCGCGGCTGGTGAGCTTCCTGCTGGTGCTGTGCCGCGATTTCGGGGTCCCCAGCAGCGAGGGCATCACCATCGATCTGCGCCTTTCCCACCAGGCGATCGCCGAGGCGATCGGATCCACCCGGGTGACGATCACGCGCCTGCTCGGCGACCTGCGCAATGCCGGCCTGGTGCAGATCGACCGCAAGAAGATCACCGTGTTCGACCCCTTGGCCCTGGCCAAACGCTTCAGCTGAGCGAACGGTTCAGCTGAACCACCAACCCGCCCAGACCTGAGCGCAGGCACGATCGGGGGCCGTGAAGGGCCAGCCGGCTGACGGAATGGCGGAGCGCCACCGATACTGACCTTCTTCGCGACCTCCCGTGTCCGGCTGGCTCCTGATCCTGGCCCTACTGGTGCTCGGGGGTGTGCTGTCCACCCTGGGGGACCGGCTGGGCAGCCGGGTCGGCAAGGCACGGCTGAGCCTGTTCAACCTGCGACCACGGCGCACGGCGGTGCTGATCACCGTGCTCACGGGGGCACTGATCAGCGCCATGTCGCTGGGACTGATGCTGCTGGTGAGCCAACGGCTGCGCACGGGGCTGTTTGAACTCGATCAGCTGGAGCGGCGCCTGCGGGACAGCCGCACGCAGCTGAACCACAGCCGGGCGGCGCTGATCACCAGCCGCCAGGACCTGGAGCGCAGCCAACGGGAACTGCATCGGGCCGAGTCCGGCCGCCTGCAGGCCCGCAACCAGCTGGTGCTGGCAGAGCGACAGGCCGGCGCCCTGCGGCGTGAGCTGGTGCCGCTCAACAATGAGCGTCGACGACTGGAGCAGGAGCGCGATCGGCTCAACCGCGACATCCAGGCCAAGGATGCCGACATCCGCCGCAACCGGGCCGAGCTGGCCCGGGTGACCGCCCGGATCAGCGCCAGCGCCCGCGAACTGAAGCAACTGGAAACCAACCTGATCGCCCTGCGCCGGGGCGACGTGGTGATCAGCAGCGGACAACCCCTGGAGATCGCCAAGGTGCAGATCAGCCAGGCCAGCCAGGCCAGACCGGTGATCGAGGCCCTGCTGCGTCAGGCCAATCTCAACGCCTACCAGCGCGTGCTGCCCGGCGAACCCGCCAACCGCCAGATCCTGCTGGTGCCCCGCAGCGACATCGCCCGACTGGAAGCGATGATCAGCCACAAGGGCACCTGGGTGATCAGCCTGATCTCCGCCGCCAACGTCCTCAAGGGTGAGCGACAGGTGCTGGCATTCCCCGACGCCCGCCCGAACCGGCAGGTGGTGCAGGCGGGCGAGCAGCTGGCCACAACGGTGCTGGAAGGGGATGAACGCAGCCCCGAGCAGGTGCGCAGCCGTCTCAATCTGCTGCTGGCCGCCGCCTTCACCCAGGCCCAGCGGCGCGGCACCCTCACCGATGGCCTGCAGTTCGACCCAGCCAGCCTCAACCAGCTGGCAACGGCCCTGAACACCAGGCCGCCGGGGCAGGCTGTGCGCCTGGAGGCGATTGCACGCCGCAGCAGCGATCTGGCCGATCCCATTGCGGTCGAGATCCGCGCCATGCAGACCATTCCGATGGCGCCCCAGTTGCAGCGGAGCGCCGGCGGACGATGAAGGCACCCCTGGCGGGGCTCGATCCCGGCCGCAGCAAATGCGGACTGGCACGCTGCGATGCCGACGGCGAGCGGATCCTGGCCGCTGGTGTGCTCAGCCCGGAGCAGTGCGGAGAGCTGCTGGCGTCCTGGTGGCAGGAGCAGCGGATCGAGGCCGTGCTGCTCGGTGACGGCACCGGCAGCGCTCCCTGGCGACAGCGCCTGCTCGCGCTGGGGCTGCCGGTGCTGCTGGTGCCGGAGGCGGGAACCACCCTGGCGGCCCGGAATCGCTACTGGGAACTTGAGCCGGCCCGGGGCTGGCGACGGCTGCTGCCGCGAGGCCTGCGCCTGCCACCGCGGGATGTGGACGATGTGGTGGCGCAGCTGCTGCTGGAGCGCCATCTGGGGCACCCACTGACACGTGCGGGAAGCACCTGGCTGGCGCGGGCAGAGCAGTGATCAGAAGCGGGCTCGCACGGTGAAGGCGTAGTCACCACCGGGCTCGAGCTGGTAGTCGGCCCGCAACAGAAAGCGCAGCAACGCATCCTGGATCAGCGCACGGCCGAGGGAGGGTTCGACCTGAAGCTCCCCGTTGGCGAAGCGCCAGCTGAAGGTCCAGTGGAAGCCACCGGCGCTGACCTCTCCCTCGAGCAGCCGCTCACTGAAGCTCTGGTGCAGCACCCGCAGCCGGGCGGTGGTAGCGGGCAGACGGCTCACGGGCGGCGTAGATCAGGCGACGGGGGTTTCGCCCAGCTTGGCGGCAGCGGGGGCGATGAACCCGTTCAATCGGTTACCCGCCCGCTCGAACCCGAGGCGCTGGATGCAATCGATACCGGCAAGCACCTCCTCAAGCACCTGATCGAGGGCGGGCTGCTCAGCCGGTGTGAAGCGGCCGAGCACATGGCCCACCGTGCGCTGCCGACGTTCAACGGGATTGGCCGCGGGGGCACCGATGCCGATCCGCAGGCGGGGGAACTCCTGGCCGCCGAGGTGGGCGATGGTGCTGCGCAGACCATTGTGGCCACCGGCACCACCGGAGAGGCGCAGGCGGAGCCTCCCCAGGGCGAGATCCATGTCATCGACGAGGACCAGCATCTGGGCAGGCTCAAGGCCGTACCAATCGAGCGCGGCGCGGATCGAGCGGCCGCTGTCGTTCATGAAGGTCTGGGGCATCAGCAGCCGCAGGCGCCGATCACCCTGACCCACTTCGGCCAGCAGGCCGTGGAGCTTGTTCTGACTGCGGAAGGCGACACCACTGGAGGCGGCCAGGCGCTCCAGAGCCATGAAACCGACGTTGTGACGCGTTCCCGCGTACTTGTCGCCAGGATTGCCCAGGCCCACCAGCAACTGCAGGGGGGCCTGCCCTGAGGACGGAGCCATCAAACGGTCAACCAGCGGTTTGCTGGTCGGGATGGGGCGCCGAGCTCGATGGCTCAGAACCTTCAGGCGATGCAGTCGCGGAAGATCCGGCCGAGAGCGAACCGGTGGCGCTCACCTCGGCCTCGACCGTGTCAACGGCCCGGCGGAACTCCTCTTCAAAGCCCTTCGAGGCCGACTGGAAGCCCTTGAGGGTGCGGCCAAGGGTCTTACCCAGCTCGGGCAGGCGCTTCGGACCGAACACCAACAGACCGATGGCGGCGATGACCGCCATCTCCGGCAGTCCGATCCCGAAGATGTTCATGGGATCAGCCGATGCCGTTCCAGTTGACGGTGATGCCGTCAAGCAGCAGCGACTTGTTGTACAGCTGCAGGATCACCAGCAGGAACACCAGGAACAGGGCCATGAAGATGCCCATCACCGGCGTGGTCCCCCAGCCCGGCACCACCTTGCCGTACTCGGAGTTGAGGGGACGGAGCAGGTCTCCCAGGCGGGTGCGTTGAGCCATGACGGCGCTGTGCTCTCTGGCAGGGAAAGGGTCTGGCTACTGTAAGGGTGCTGCCGGCCCGGACAGCGAGACCCGTCGAGAGTTGTGATGGAAACCAGCATCATCGAAGCCGGCGCCGCGGCGAGCCCCTCGCCGGCGCTATCCGTGGCGATCGCCGTGCTGGCCGTGCTGCTTGGGCTCACCGGCTTCGGCATCTATCTGGCCTTCGGACCGCCGTCGAAGGGACTGACCGATCCCTTCGACGATCACGACGACTGATCGGAACCCGACGGATCAGCCGGATCGGATGCCAGGGCCAGCCCCAGCCGCACGATCTGCCACGGCCGCACGAGGGCGTCTCCGTCGACCAGGCGCCAGCCGGCTGACAGTCGCAGGCGCTGGCGCTGGGGGCTGAGGTTCTGCACGGTGAGCCAGGCCGCGGCCGTGGTCGTCCCGGGCTCGATCGCGATCAGATGGAGAGCCTCATCACCGAGATGCAGCGGCGGCAGAGGTGCAGCAGCTTGGCCGGCGGCCGGGCGAGCCCAGAGGGGTGAACGGAAGCACCGGGCCCGCTGCGGCACCGCCTGCCGGCTCCAGCCCTCAGCACAGGGCAACAGGGCCAGTCGCAGGCGCTGCGGGCCGTTATCGGCGCCCGGATCGGGCCAGGTGGGCGCCCGCAGCAGCGACACCCCCAGGTGGTCCGCCGCACCGGACACCCCCTGGGGCCCATCCAACAGCACCGCCAGACCTCCACCGCGACCAGCGGCCGGTTGCGCCGCCACCCAGCTGATGGCCGGCACCTCCCAGCGGGCCTGTTCGCGGGCGGTGCGGGGCTGGGCCGGCCGCTCCAGCACACCGCCACCGGTGTCGGCAGCCAGCCGCACCGCCGGCTGGGCCAGGGGGATTTCAAGGCGCAGCAGCTCGTGGCGCTGACGCCAATCGACCCGCAGGCTCAGCTCCAGCCAGGGGCTGGCGGCCCGCAGCTGCACATCCAGACGCAGGGCGCTACCGCCGCAGCGGCCACGCCACACCAGGCGACTGCAGAGCGCCCCTTGCTCCGCCACCTCAACATCAGGCTCCCAGCTCAACGGCAGGGGATGGTCGCGGTAGTCGGCGGCGATATCCCAGGCATCCCAGAACTCGCCGTGGTCCCGCCAGCGGCACCATTGCAACGGGGTCGCCAGGCGCTGAACGCCATCGGATCCCCACAGTTGCAGCAGGCCGGCCGGACCCAGTTCCGCCCGCACCAGGCCATTGCCGAGCAGCCAGCGCCGCTCCTGCCCCTGGCCATGGAACTCCTGCAGCTGCACCGGCTGCCGAATCGGACCCGGCACCGCCTGGGGCGCCGGCTCACCACGCCGCAGCGCCAGGGCGGTGATGCCGGCCGGTCGATCGAGCTGCACCCAGGCGCCCCCACCCGGCGCGGGCTGATGGGGCAGGGAGGTCTCCGGCGCATCGGCCAGCCGCCAGGCACCGCACGGCAGGCGCAAGGTCAGCGGCCCGGCGGGCTGTGGTGCCAGGGCCACCAACCACCAGCGATCACCCGCTCCAGCAGCAGCGGGTCCAGCACCGAGAAGGCGCTGCAGGGCCTCGTCGCGCAGAGAGGCAGCGGCGCGGCGGGCCGCGCGCCACTGGGGTTCGGCCTGATCGAACACCGCTGGAATCGACGTGCCGGGCAGGATGTCGTGGAATTGCTGAAAGAGCAGCGGCCGCCAGTCGGCGATGCCAGGCGCCGCTTCGCTGCGCAGTGTGGGGGAGGCGCTGTGGTCGCCCACCCCGGGCAACCACAGCGCCTCCCCCACACCGGTGCCGGCCTGCCATTGCAGGCGGTAGCGCTCCATCGCCAGCGGATCACCATCGGTGCCGATCGGCGCCGTCATCAACGCCAGCAGCTCGGCGCCGCAGCGGCTGCGCCAGCGGAACAGGCGATGGGGGAAGGGATTGGTGGCGTTCCAGGCAAGCTTGTGGGTGCAGAACCAACGCACGCCGGTGGCGCCGGCCACGGCCGGCAGCCCGGCCGCGAAGCCGAAGCTGTCCGGCAGCCAGCAGAGGTCGTGCGACCACTCCGGGAAGGTGCGGCGGCTGTAGGCCTGACCCAGCTGGAACTGGCGCAGCAGCGAGGCGGTGCTGATCAGCACACAGTCGCTCTCCACCCAGAGGCCATTGATCGGCTCCCAGCGACCGGCGCGCATCGCCGCACGGATCCGCGCATGGAGGTCGGGGCGATGGCACTCGATCCAGGCGTAGAGAGCCGGGCTGGAGTGGGCGAAATGGAGCTGGGGATACCGCTCGAGCAGGCCGAGCACGGATTCGAAGGTGCGGATGGCGGCCTGCCAGGTGTCCGCCACCGGCCAGAGCCAGGCCAGATCGAGATGGGCGTGCGCGAGCACATGGAAATGGCCCTGGGGACGCTCGCGAGCCACCTGCTGCAACCAGGGGCGAACCGCCGCAGCCGTGGCCGGATCGCCCGGATCGAGGGCGGCGAGCTCCGCCTCCAGGGCAGCGCGCTGCGGCTCGGACCGGCGCAGCTGCGCCAGCGCCAGGGCCGGCGCCGCCAGCAGGCCGCCTGGATCGAGCGGATCAACGGGCTCCAGCTCCAGCTGACTGGTCATCAGAGCGCCGTCATCGTGCAGGGGTGAGCGCAGATCCAGCTCCAGATCGAGCGGATGCCCCTGCCACCAGCGCTCGGGCAGAAGCCAGCGGCAGCCGCTGTCAAACAGGTCCCCGGCATGGATGTGCTGGCCGTCCACCCGCAGCTCCATCTGATCGGCCCACCAGCGCAGCACCAGTCGGGCCTGACGGGCATCGTGGCGGTGCCGCCAGGCAGGCGGGCAGAGCAGCTGGAGACGCAACCGCTGCCAGCAGCCCCCGCGGGGCCAGATCAACAGCCCACGGGCATGCCAATCGGGCCGATGGCGGGCGCCCCAGGGGTCGGCGAGGGCCTGCATCGCCGTGCCATCAGGCGCTTCGGTGCTCCAGAGAGGCAGGAGATCCAGCCGCGTCTGGGCCTGAAACGTTTCAATCCAGGAGCGAACAGCGCTGTCTGGGCCCTCCGGCATCGGTCAACGCGATCACGACCCATAGGATGATGCCGCTGCCGCAGGGTCATTCAGGGCCCGCTTGGCGCCCGTCACTCCGTGTCACCGCCGGACAGAACCAATGCTCGCCCTCAAGATCTCGGTTTATTCCGTCGTTTTCTTCTTCATCGGGATCTTCGTGTTCGGCTTCCTGGCCAGCGATCCCAGCCGCACCCCCAGCCGCAAAGACCTGGAGGAGTGAGGCACGAGAGCCCCCTGGGGTGAGCTGCTGAACCGTCCCGTTCGATCCCGATAGGCCGCACGCACGTGGCAGGATCGCGGCCCCTGTTGCCCACCCGGTGAAGCCTCCGCTACGGACGAGAGCATCCCGGGTTGCACCGTGTTTGATGGCTTCCCTCCTGGGCAGCCTCACACCCCTGGCCATGGCCGCCCAACCCGGTGGGGTTGCCGCGACCGTTGCAGCCTCCGGCAGCACCACCAGCAGCAGCAACAACCGCCCCCTGCAACCGACCACCACGGAGCAGCGGCCGCCAGCGCAGATTGGTCTGCAGGCGGATGAGCAGGGCTTCGATGGTCTGCTGGATCGCTTCGTGGCCCGCGGCGATGTGCAGATCGATCTGGCGGGAGGCCGCCTGCTGGCGGACCGCCTCGAGTACGAAACCAAGACGCGCACGCTCTACCTCGCCGGCCGGGTGCGTTTCTGGCGCGGGGAGCAGTACTTCCAGGCCAACAGCCTGCGCTACAGCCTGGCGGAAAACCGCGGCGACGCCGAGGCGGTGTACGGGGTGGTCGATTTCGACACCACCACGGTCGACTTCGATCTGGAGGCCGCCCCCTCGATTGCGCCGCCGCCGCTCAGCTACTGGCCCAGCGCGACGCCGTTCCAATCCAGCCGCTTCCAGCTGGCGGGGCCCGACCGTGTTGAAGAAACGGACCGCGGTGACCGGGAGCCCATGCTCGGTCGCATGCGCCAGAGCCAGGAACTCA
>RFPK01000010.1 GCA_009926195.1 Synechococcaceae bacterium WB4_1_0192
CGCCAGTGCAGGCAGGTGCGCAACTCCTCCGGCTGGGTGAGGTTACCCAGCACCAGCACGGGATGCTCGACCCCCGCCTGGCGCAACTCCACCCCCTCCTGAAGGGTGGCCACACCGAAACAGCTGGCACCGCCGCTTGCCGCGGCACGGGCCACCGGAACGGCGCCGTGGCCATACCCATCGGCCTTGACCACGGCCATCAGACGCGGACGATCACCGAGGTGCCGGCGCAGGGCCAGGGCGTTGGCGGTGATCGCCGCTTCACTCACCTCCACCCAGGCGCGCTGGCGGGGATGCGGCCGCGTCAACGGCGAGCCGCCGCTCGATGCTGCGGGCGAGGCATCAGTCATCGGCACAGGGTAGGCAGAGGTGCCCCCGACGGCCCAGCTCAGCCCGCCGCCGCCTGCTCCGCCAGGGACTCCAGGCGGCGGCGCTGATCGGCGGAGATGCAGGCGCCGATCAGCTCGGCCAGCTGGCCCTGCAGCACGGGCTCAAGGGAGAAGTTGCGACCGAGGCGGTGGTCGGTGGTGCGATTGTCCTTGACGTTGTAGGTGCGGATCTTCTCGCTGCGATCGCCGGTCCCCACCTGGGCCAGACGGGCGGAGCGCTCCTCGGCATTGGCAGCCGCCAGCTCGCGCTCGTAGAGCTTGGCCCGCAGGATCTCCATGGCGCGCTCGCGGTTCTGCAGCTGCGAGCGCTCCTGTGTGCAGAACACGCGGATGCCGGTGGGCTTGTGCAGCAGATCCACCGCCGTCTCCACCTTGTTGACGTTCTGACCGCCAGCGCCGCCGGAGCGAGCGGTGCTGATCTCCAGGTCGCCGGGATCGATCTGCACCTCCACGGGATCCGCCTCAGGCATCACGGCCACGGTGGCCGTGGACGTGTGGACGCGCCCCTGGGATTCGGTGGCGGGCACGCGCTGCACCCGGTGCACCCCGGCCTCAAACTTCAGCTGGCTGTAGACGCCCTCACCGCGGATCGCCAGGATCAACTCCTTGTAGCCGCCCAGATCCGCCTCCGAGGCGCTCACCGGCTCGACCCGCCAGCCCACGCTCTGGGCGTAGCGCTCGTACATGCGAGCCAGGTCGCCGGCCCAGATCGCGGCCTCATCGCCGCCGGCTCCGGCGCGGATCTCGAGCATCACGCTGCGCTCATCGCGGGGATCACGGGGCAGCAGGGCCAGGGTGAGTTCCTGCTCGAGCGTGTCGATCGCCGGGCCGAGAGCGGCAAGCTCCTCCTGGGCGAGCAGCTCCATCTCGGCGTCACCGCGATGCTCACGCAGCAGATCGCGGGCCTGGCCCTGCTCAGCCCGCAGCTGCAACAGGCGTTGATGGCCCAGGACCAACGGCTCAAGGCGGGCTCGCTCGCGGGCGATCGGCTCCAACCGCACCGGATCGGCCGCCACATCGGGATCAGCCAGCTGACGCTCCAGGGTGGCGAAGGTGCGGCTGGCGGTCTCCAGCCGTTCACTCAGGAAGGAGGCGTCCATGGCGGCGGCAGCGCTGGCGATCAAAACAAAAAGCCGGATGCTGTTGAGCACCCGGCCGATGGGAGCGCCGCAACAGGGCGCCCGCAGGAGATAGGCAGACGCGGGGAGAGCGTCGGCGACGAAGCATCAGGCCTTGGTGGCTTTGGCGTCGCTGGCGCCACCCATGCCGTACTTGCGCATGAAGCGATCCACACGGCCCTCGGTGTCGAGGATCTTCTGGGTACCGGTGTAGAAGGGGTGGTTCCCGCTCCACACGTCGACGTGGATCTCAGGGCTGGTGGAGCCGGTGGTCATCACCACTTCACCATTGCAGATCACCTTGGCATCGGCGTACCAGGTGGGATGGATGTCGGCCTTCGGCATGACAGGGTCGGGGCTGAGGAAAGGAAGGAGATCAGCGCTTGGAGAACTGAGGAGCCTTACGGGCTTTCTTCAGGCCGTACTTGCGACGCTCCTTGGCGCGGGGGTCGCGGCTGAGGTGACCCTCGGTCTTGAGGGGCTTGCGGTTCTCGGGGGAGAGATCGCACAGGGCGCGTGCCGCACCCTGCTTGATGGCATCAGCCTGGCCGGTCAGGCCACCGCCACGCACGTTGACCAGCAGGTCGTACTCACCAGCCAGACCAAGGGTCTGAAGGGGAGCCTTGACGGCTGCCAGATAGGTGGGGTTGTAGTTGAGGTAGTTGTCACCGGGGCGACCATTGATGGTCACGACTCCGGTGCCGGGAACCACGCGCACGCGGGCGACAGCGGTCTTGCGACGGCCGGTTCCCCAGTAGACGACGGTGTTGGTGCTCATTGGGCGGAAGCGGCGGGATCGAGCGCGAGGGCCTTGGGCTGCTGGGCGGCGTGGGGGTGCTCAGCACCCTTGTACACCTTCAGCTTGCGGAAGAGCTGACGTCCGAGGGCGTTGTGGGGAAGCATGCCCTTGACTGCCTTCTCGACGATGCGCTCGGGCAGACGGGCCTGAAGGGCAGCAAAGCTCTCGGTCTTCATGCCGCCGGGACGGCCGGAATGACGGCGGTAGACCTTCTCGGTGAACTTGTTGCCGCTCACCTTCACCTTCTCGGCGTTGATCACGACGACGAAGTCGCCGGCGTCGATGTGGGGGGCGAAGTTGGGGTTGTTCTTACCCCGAAGCACCGAAGCGACCTCACTGGCGAGGCGGCCGAGGGTCTGATTCTCGGCATCGACCAGATACCACTGGCGTGTCGAGGAATCCTGAGGGGGGACGAGGGTCTTGTTCATCGCACCGGCGGGCCGGATCGGATAGCGCTCGGGCCGGGGCCGCAGCACGGGTCATGGGCTGACCCGGCGCTGGGCTGTGGCCGGAGCTGGACAGGGTCTGGACAGGAAACGGCAGGGACACCCGACGAACGGGTGACGGAAGCTCGTTGAGCGACCCTACCGCTTCGCCTGCCACCGACCCGCATGGGGCCAGAACAGGAGAGAGCCGGGGGGCGCATCGAAGCGGGAGAGTCCCCAGCAGGGGACAGACCTGGCCGACCCCAGGACCGGGGCTGGCCTTCTCACTGGACGCCGGCAGCAGTGGAGGGATGGGACCCTCACCTGAACACGACGCTGAACCTGACCACTCCGGTAGCCGGACCGGCCTCTCAGCCGATCGGACCGCCCGGAGGCGCGTCAGAGGACTCCAGTAAATACCGCGGTTGGCAATCATACCAGGCGGCTTCGTTGAACACCGGCTCGGGGTAGCCAACACGGAGCAGGCAGAGTCCCTGGGGCGGTGCCGCCTCCTTGACCTCCTCGCGGGCCCGCTCACGCCAACGCCGCTCGAACGCCGGCAGGCTCAGACGTCCTTCACCCACCGCCACCAGCTGCCCCATCACCAGGCGCACCATGCCGTAGAGGAAGCCGGAGGCCTGCAGCTCCACCTCGATCAGGTCGCCGCGGCGGACGATGGCGACCTCCTGGAGGCTGGTGACCGAATGGGAGCGGCTGCTCCCGGCCCGCTCGAAGGCCGCGAAGTCGTGGCGGCCGAGCATGCCCTCCAGGGCCTGACGCATCCGCTGCTCGTCGAGGCGCACCTGATAGCGGTGCCAGCTCCAGGGAGCCAGGAACAGATTGGGGGTGCGGGCGTTGTAGAGGGTATAGCGGTAGCGGCGATAGCTGGCCGAGAAACAGGCGTGCCAGTCGGCGGGCACCGCGGCTGCGGCACGCACGCGGATGCTGGCGGGCAGGCGACCATTCAGCGCCGCCGGCCAGCGCTGCGCTGGGATCGGGCCAAGAGCGTCGAAATGCACCACCTGAGCCGCGGCATGGACGCCGCTGTCGGTTCGACCAGCGGCGACCACGCTGGCGGGTCGGTGGGGATCCAACTGGGCCAGTGCAGCCTCCAGCGTTTCCTGCACGCTGGGGTCGCGGGGCTGACGCTGCCAACCGCAGTAGGCGCTGCCGTCGTACTGCAGGCAGAGGGCGATCCGGCGGAGGCGACCGGAGGCCGACGGAGCCGGGAGAGCGGACTCGGGCATGGAGGGAACGACGCCGTCGGGGCAGGCCAGGACAACTGAAACGACAAACCGCGCCGGACCGGAGTCCAGCGCGGTGAGGAGGAGCGCCGATCAGGCAAAGGCAGCCAACAACGACCCGTGCTCTGACGGATCAGACCAGCTCGATGATCGCCATCTCGGCGTTGTCACCACGACGGGGCACGGTGCGGATGATGCGCGTGTAGCCGCCGTTGCGGTCGCCGTAACGCTCCTGGGCCTTGTCGAACAGGGCGTGCACCAGCTGCTTGTCGTAGATGTAACCGATGGCACGACGACGGGCAGCCAGGCTGCCGTCCTTGGCCAGGGTGATCATGCGTTCGGCTTCATCACGCAGGGCCTTGGCACGGGCCTTGGTGGTCGTGAGGCGACCTTCGCGGATCAGCTGCGTGGTCAGGGCGCGCAGCATCGCTTTGCGTTGGTCGGCGGGGCGTCCCAGCTGGGGGACTCGGCACTGGTGGCGCATGGCGAGAAAGGTGTGGGGTGATCCGGTGGGGGAACGGTCGCGCGGGTGGCGAGAGGGTTTGAGGGGCGTCGCCCTGAATCAGGCGCTGGTGCGGCTCTGGGGCAGGGAGATGCCGATGCGCTCGAGGGCCTCGATCACCTCATCGGCGGACTTGGAGCCGAAGTTCTTGATCTCCAGCAGATCTTCGTAGCTGAAGCCCATCAGGTCGGACACGGAGTTGACCTGAGCGCGCTTCAGGCAGTTGTAGGCACGCACGGAGAGGTTCAGCTCCTCCAGGGGGATCTGAGCCTCAGCCGAAGGCTCGGGCTCCAGACCGGGCTCATCGCCCATGGTCAGGCTGGCCAGGGGCTGGAACAGGGCGATCAGCTGGTTGGCCGCCTGAGCCATGGCGTCGTCGGGGGTGACGGAGCCATCGGTCTGGATCTCGAGGCGGAGACGCTCACGGGCGGAACCGCCTTCGCCGACAGCGGTCTCATCGACGCTGTAGTTGACCCGGCGCACGGGCATGAACACGGCGTCGATCTGAAGCAGGTCGATGGCGCTGGTGTCCTCGGCGCGGCGATCGACGGGGCGATAACCCACACCACGCTCGACGTGCACCTCAAGCTCGAGGCTGTGGCCGTCAGCCACGGTGGCGATCGGGCGATCACCGTCGATCACGCTCACCTGCGAGGAGAACTGCAGGTCGGAGGCGGTGACGGTGGCGGGACCATTCACCACCAGGCGGCCGATCTCAAGCTCACGGCTGCGGCTGTTGACGGTGACGTCCTTGCAGTTGAGCAGGATATCCAGCACGTCTTCGCGAACGCCCGGCACCGTGGCGTACTCGTGATTCACGCCGGCGATGCGCACGGCGGTGATGGCGCTGCCCTCAAGGGCACCCATCAGCACACGGCGCAGGGCATTGCCCAGGGTGATCGCCTGGCCCCGCTCAAGCGGGCCGATCACGAACACGCCCGTCTGGGAGCGATCGTCAGCGACCTGGTGTTCAACCCGATCGATCTGGTACTGCAACACGGTCTGAAGCTCAGAAGGAAGGACGCCCCTCCGGGGCAAGGCAACGCCTGGGATCAGACCCGGCGACGCTTGGAACGACGGCAGCCGTTGTGGGGCAGGGGGGTGACGTCGCGAATCAGGGTGATCTCCAGACCGGCCACCTGCAGGGCGCGAATCGCGGTTTCACGGCCGGAGCCCGGGCCGCGCACCAGCACTTCGATCTGACGCATGCCCTGCTCAAGGGCGCGGCGGGCGGCCGCTTCAGCGGCGGTCTGCGCGGCGAAGGGGGTGCCCTTACGGGCGCCCTTGAAGCCGCTGGCGCCGGCCGAGCTCCAGGAGATCACTTCACCGGCGGTGTCGGTGATGGAAACAATGGTGTTGTTGAAGGTGCTCTGAATGTGCGCCACACCGTTGGGCACATTGCGCTTCGTCTTCTTGGCGCCGGATTTCTTGGCGGGCTTGGCCATGGCAGATGCCCTGCGAAAGCAGGGAGGTGATCGGGGGACTGAAGAGCTCCTGGTGACGTCGGCCGGAAGCGATGCAGCTCACAGCGCATGGCTGGCGCGGCTCGGAGGCGAGGCGCACAAGGCGCAACGCAATGGATGACGGCAGGAGGGAATGAGAGAGGAAGCAGATGCCGCAGGCGGGGTGCCGGGCGGACGACGGACTCCGGGGGAGAGTCGACACGCACAGCCCGACCGGAACCGGAAGGCCCTGCGCAAGAGAGCAGAAAGGAAGGGCCTGCCGCCGACCTGCAAGGCAGCGGCAGGCCGATGGCCTTACTTCTTCTTGCCGGCCACGGTCTTGCGGGCGCCACGACGGGTGCGGGCGTTGGTGCGGGTGCGCTGACCACGCACGGGCAGACCGGCGCGATGACGACGGCCGCGGACGCAGCCGATATCCTGCAGACGCTTGAGGGCCATGCCCTCCTGACGTCGCAGGTCGCCCTCAAGGGTGTAGCCCTCGGCGGCGCCGCGCAGCTTCTGCACATCGGCGTCGTCCAGGTCCTTGACGCGGGTGTCGGGGTTGACACCGGTCTTGGCCAGGATCTTCTTGGCCGTGGTCAGGCCGATCCCGTACACGTAGGTGAGGGCGATCTCGATCCTCTTGTCGCGAGGGATATCGACGCCGGCAATCCGAGCCACAGGAAAAACGTTCGGTTGAGCAGGGAAGCCCAGGGACACTGGGCGGGAGGGAGAGCCAGGCACGCGAGACGGGTCGCGGCTGGCGGAGCAGCCCGCCCGGGGAAATCCGGGGACAGGCTCAGGCCAGGATCAACCCTGGCGCTGCTTGTGCTTGGGGTTGGCGCAGATCACCATCACCCGGCCGTGGCGACGGATCACCCGGCACTTGTCGCACATTTTCTTGACCGAGGCACGCACCTTCATGGGAGCGGTCTCTCCAAATTTCCAAACGACGACCCTACCACACGGGTCAACCGAGAACGGCAGCAATCCGCCCGGCGATCGCGTCGACGGTTCCGGCAGCCTCAACCGGAGCGAGCAGGCCGCGCTCGCGGTAGTAGGCGATCAGGGGCTCGGTCTGCTGGCGGTAGACCTCAAGGCGATGGCGGATCACCGCTTCGTTGTCATCGGCGCGGCCGCGGGCCAGCAGGCGCTGCACGAGCACCCCATCGTCCAGCTCCATCAGCACCACCAGCTCGATCTGCTGACCGAGCTGCTCAAGCAGCGCAGCCAGGGCATCCGCCTGAGCCACGTTGCGAGGGAAGCCGTCCAGCAGCCAGCCGCCGCCATGCCCCTCCAGGCGACTGCGCACGATCGCCAGCACGAGGGCATCGCTGACCAGTTCACCGCGGGCCATCACCGCCTCCGCCTCCTGGCCCAGGGGGGTGCCAGCGGCGACTTCGGCGCGGAGCAGATCACCGGTGGAGAGATGAAGCAGGCCCTGGCTCTCCGCCAGCTTCTGAGCCTGGGTGCCTTTGCCGGCACCGGGGGGACCGAGGAACAGAAGGCGTTGCTTCATGACGGCAGGCAATGGGGTGGGGTTGGAGACGGGTTGGGGTTGGAGACCGGTCGGAACCGAAGACAGGGGGAGGGCAGGCGAGCGGATCGCCATCACTGGCGAACCATGCCCTCGTAGCGCTGCGAGATCACAGCGGTCTGCAGCTGCTTGGCGGTCTGGATGGCCACACCCACCAGGATCAGCAGGCTGGTGGCGCCGAGACCCTGGAAGGTCTTGACCTGGGTGGCTGACTCCACAGCCGAGGGGATGATCGCCACGGCACCCAGGAACAGGGCCCCAAGCAGGGTGAGGCGGTTCTGGACACCGGAGAGGTAGGAGGCGGTGGCGGTGCCGGGCCGGACACCGGGGATCGCGACCCCCGAACGCTTCAGGTTCGTGGCGACATCGGCGGGGTTGACCGTGAGGCTGGCGTAGAAAAACGAGAAGCCGATGATCAACGCGAAGAACAGCAGCGCATACACCCAGGGCGTACCGCTGTTGGGACTGATGGCGGCTGCGACGGTGGTCAGCCAGGGGGAGCGGGTGAGGTTGGCGATGGTGAGGGGAAGGAACACCACGGCGGAGGCAAAGATGATCGGCATCACTCCACCCGCGTTGAGCTTGAGCGGCAGGTAGCTCTGGCGGGCGGCGAGGCTGGCCCCACCCACCTGGCGCTTGGCGCTGACGATGGGAATGCGGCGGCTGCCCTCCTCAACGCAGACGATGCCGACGATCGTGAGCAGGAAGACCGCCACGAGCACGACGATGCCGCCGACGGTGCTGCGGTCCCCGCTCTGGGCCAGCTCGATCGTGGACCCAAGCGCCCGCGGCAGCGTGGCGACGATGTTGAGGTAGATGACCAGGGACGCCCCCTGACCGATGCCCCGCTCGGTGATCACCTCGCTGATCCACATCACCACCATCGAGCCGGTGACGAGGGCGATGGCCGTCTGGACGACAAACAGCAGCTCTGAGGTGCCGGGATTGGCGTAGGGCCTGAGGATCAGGGCGAACACCACGCTCTGGAGAATGCCCCAGCCCAGGGCGACATAGCGGGTGTACTGGGCGATCTTGCGGCGACCGGCCTCGCCCTCATTCTTCTGCAGGTCCTCAAGCTGGGGGATCGCCGAGGTGAGCAGCTGCAGGATGATCGAGGCGTTGATGTAGGGCAGGATGCCCAGACCAAACAGACCGAGGGTGGAGATGCCACCACCGGTGAAGATGTCGAGGAAGCCGATCAGCTGACCGCCCCGAGCGATGAACTCCTGAAAGGCGACCCGGTTGATGCCAGGCACAGGGATGTAGATCCCCAGGCGAACCAGCAGCAGCAGGCCCAGGGTGATCAGCACGCGGTTGCGCAGATCCTTGCCCTGGATCAGCTGCGTGAGGATTTCAGCGGCACTGGGGTTGCGGCCCCGGCTGACGATCATGGCGGTCGGGAACAGGCGAACAAAAAAACCGTCCGGCAGGCACGGTGCCCTCCGGACGGGATTGACCCTAATGGGTCGGCGATGGGGAGATCAGGGGGCAGCGCAAGGCAGCCACACCGATCAGATCTCTTCGCAGGTACCGCCGGCAGCCTCGATCTTCTCGCGGGCGCTGGCGGTGAAGGCGGCAGCCTGAACGGTGAGTTTCACGTTCAGCTCACCGTTGCCGAGCACCTTGAGGGGGTGCTTGGGGCTGGTGACGATACCGTCCTTGACCAGGGTGTCGATGTTGACGGTGCTGCCAGCCTTGAGCTCGGCCAATTTGGCCACGTTGATCACCGTGTAGTTCTTCGGATTGATCAGCGTGAAGTGCTTGAGCTTCGGCACGCGGCGGTAGAGGGGCATCTGACCACCCTCGAAGCCCGGACGGGTCGGACGACCCGAGCGAGACTTCTGACCGCGCATACCGAAACCGCAGCTGGCACCCTGGCCGGCGGCGATGCCGCGCCCCTTGCGGAGCTTGCGGCGACGGGCGCCCTTCTGGGGGGCGAGGGACTGGAGATTGAGCGACGTCATGGCGGGCCTCAGGAGTAGATCTGCTCGAGGGAGATGCCCCGCTCCTTGGCGGTCTCCTTGTGGGTGCGCAGGCCGGCCAGGGCATCCATGGCGGCGCGGGCGTTGTTGAGAGGGGTCTTCGAACCGAGGCGCTTGGCCAGCACGTTCTTGATGCCGGCGAGCTCCAGCACCGTGCGGATCGAACCACCCGCGATCACACCGGTACCCGGGGCAGCGGGACGGATCAGCACGCTGGCCGCGCCATCGCGACCATTTCCGATCGTGGGGATCGAGGAGTGGCGGGTGAGGGGCACCTTGACCAGGTGCTTCTTGCCATCGGCCACGCCCTTGCGGACGGCGCCGATCACATCGCCGGCCTTGCCGACGCCCACGCCCACCTGGCCCTTCTCGTTGCCGACGACAACGATGGCCCGGAAGCTCATCTTCTTACCGCCCTTGACGGTCTTGGAAACGCGGCGGATCTGAACCACGCGCTCCTGCCATTCGGAGTCGCGCTCCTGACCGCGACGGTTGTCGCGGCCACGGCCGCCACCGCGGCGGTCGCCCTTGCCGTCACCGCGGCCACCGCGACGCTCCTGCTGGCCTTCGGCCGCGGCAGGAACATCGGCAGCACCCGGGATGTCGTTGGACTGGATCTGGTCGTTGGTTTCGGTCATGGTGAGAGCAGGGATCAGAACTGAAGGCCCGCTTCCCGGGCGGCGTCAGCCAGGGCCTTGACACGGCCGTGGTACAGGTTGCCGCCACGATCGAAGACCACCTGTGAGATGCCCTTGGCGAGGGCGCGCTTGGCCACCAGCTGACCTACGGCCACGGAGGCATCGCAGGTTGCGGCGGCGGTCACGCTGGAGCGGAGCTCCTTATCGACGGTGGACGCAGAGCACAGGGTGCTCTGAGCCTCGTCGTCGATGACCTGGGCGTAGATGTGATTGTTGGAGCGGAAAACCGCCAGGCGCGGACGCGCAGCGGTACCGGCGAGATTGCGACGCAGACGGCGGTGACGCTTCTGGGTCTGCTGCTTGCGGGACAGTGTGGACATGGCAGTACAGGGTAACGACGCTCAGGCAGACCTCATTTCTTACCGGTCTTACCGGCCTTGCGCAGGATGCGCTCACCCTCGTACTTGATGCCCTTGCCCTTGTAGGGCTCGGGCGGACGAATGGCGCGAACCTTGGCAGCTTCGTTGCCCACCAGTTCCTTGTCAGCACCGGAGACAAGCACGGTGGTGTTGCCATCAACAGCGAAGGTGACGCCGTCGGGAGGCACCATCTCCACCTGGTGGCTGTAGCCGGCGCTGACCACCAGCTTCTTGCCCTGAACGGCAGCGCGGTAGCCCACGCCGACGATCTCAAGCTTGCGGGTGTAACCCTGGCTGACGCCCTCGACCATGTTGGCGACGAGAGTGCGGCAGAGACCGTGGCGCTCGCGGGAGCGACGGTTGTCGCTGGCGGGACTCACCACGAGGGTGTTGCCGTCCTGGGCAATGGTCACGCCGTCGGGGAGGGTCCGGCTGAGGGAGCCCTTGGGTCCCTTCACCGAAACGTCCAGACCGTTGAGGCTGACGGTGACGCCGCCCGGCAGGGGGATCGGCGCTTTACCAATACGAGACATGGATCAACCTCCCTGATCAGTAGACGTAGCAGAGCACTTCGCCGCCAACGCCCTGCTTGCGGGCATCGCGGTCGCTCATCACACCCCTGGAGGTGGAGATGATGGCGACGCCGAGGCCGCCCAGCACTTTGGGCAGCTGACGCGTGTTCTTGTAAATCCGCAGACCGGGCTTGCTGACGCGCTGCACGGTGCGAATAGTGGGCTGGCGGTGCTTACCGCTGTACTTCAGTTCGAGCACCAGATGCTTCTGAACGCCTTCACCTTGTCGGAAATCGGGTCGTGATTGGCCATGGTCAGGTCCGAAGAGGGCTCAGTTGCTGCGGAACGGCATTCCCATCTCGCGGAGGAGGGCCCGGCCCTCTTCGTCGTTACGGGCAGTGGTCACGATGGTGATGTCCATGCCCCGGATGGCGTCGATCTTGTCGAAGGAGATCTCAGGGAAGATGATCTGCTCCTTCACCCCCAGGGTGTAGTTGCCACGCCCATCGAAGCTCTTGTCGCTCACACCGCGGAAGTCGCGGATGCGCGGCAGTGCCAGGTGGATCAGGCGCTCGAGGAAGGCGTACATGCGATCACCGCGCAGGGTGACGGCCACACCAATCGGCATGCCCTGACGGATCTTGAAGCCGGCGATGGCCTTCTTGGCGCGGGTCACCACCACCTTCTGACCGGTGATGTTGGCCAGCTCCTCGATCGAGGCCTCAAGGGCCTTGGCATTCTGGGCGGCTTCACCGAGGCCCCGGTTGACGGTGACTTTCACCACCTTCGGGACTTCGTGGATGTTCGAGAGATTGAGATCGGTCAGCAGCTTGGGCTGGATCTTCTCCCGATAGGTCTGTTTGAGGGACATGACGGGGACAGGGGTTGCGCTTCTGGGCGTGGTCAGAAGGCGGACAGGAAAGGAATGGAAAAGAAAGCGGTGTAGAGGCGATCAGTCGATGATCTCGCCGGTCTTCTTGAGGCGGCGCTTCTTGGTGCCGTCCTTCTCGACGACGATCTCGACACGGCTGGCCACCTGCTTGGTGGTGGAGTACAGCATCACGTTCGAGGCGTGCACGGAGGCCTCTTCAGTGACGATGCGACCGGTCTCGCCCTCCTGGGTGGGCTTGACGTGGCGGGTGCGCAGGTTGATGCCCTGAACAACCACGCGGTTTTCGTAAGGAAGGGTGCGCAGGACCTCACCGGTCTTGCCCTTGTCCTTGCCGCTGATCACCTGCACGGTGTCGCCCTTCTTGATGCGCATCTTGGTGCGCACCTGGGCCTTGGCTTTAGGGGTGGCAGTCGCCATCTCAGATCACCTCCGGAGCGAGGGACACGATCTTGGTGAAGTTGCGCTCACGCAGTTCGCGCGCAACGGGGCCGAAGACGCGGGTGCCCTTGGGGTTGTTGTCGTTGCCGAGAATCACGGCGGCGTTGTCATCGAAACGGATGGCATTGCCGGTGTCGCGGCGCAGGGTGGCGCGGGTGCGAACAACCACAGCCTTGACCACATCCGACTTCTTGACGCCCATGTTGGGCATGGCATCCTTGACGGCGGCCACGATCACGTCGCCAACGTGGGCATAGCGACGGTTGGTGCCCAGCACGCGGATGCACTGGATGCGCTTGGCGCCGCTGTTGTCGGCGACGTTGAGGAACGTTTCCTGTTGAATCATCGGGAGATCTCCTCAGCTGGCGCTGCTGGTATTCAGCACCTCGGCCACGGACCAACGCTTGGTGCGGCTGAGGGGACGGGTTTCTGTGATGCGAACGCGGTCGCCCACCTTGCAGGCGTTGGCCTCATCGTGCGCCTTGTAGCGCTTGGTGCGGCTCACCGTCTTCTTGTAGATGGGGTGGGGGAAGCGGTTTTCCACCGCCACCACCACGGTCTTGTCCATCTTGTCGCTGACGACGGTGCCGACCCTTTCCTTGGTTGCCATAACGGGTACTTAGGGGATCAGGAAGCGGCGGAGCGCTGGCGCTCCGTTTGCACCGTCAGCAGCTGGGCCAGCTTGATGCGGGCGGCCTTGAAGCGGTGCGGGTTCTCGAGACGGCGGGTGGCCTGCTCGAAGCGAAGGGTGAACAGCTCGCGGCGGGTGCCGTCGATCTGGGCGGTGATGTCGCCGTCGGAGAGCTTGCGCAGCTCGGCGATGTCGGGACGGGCCATGGTCAGGACTCCACGGTGGTGGCCGCCGCGGCAGCCTGGGCAGCTTCCTGCTCCTCAAGGGAGAGGAACTTGGTTTTGACGGGCAGCTTGTACTGCGCCAGGCGCATGGCCTCCTTGGCGATCTCGGGGGTGATGTCGGCACCGCCCATCTCGAACAGGATGCGACCCGGCTTGATCACCGCCACCCAGAACTCCGGGTTGCCCTTACCGGAACCCATCCGGGTTTCGGCGGGACGCATGGTGACCGGCTTGTCGGGGAAGATCCGGATCCAGATCTTGCCGCCCCGCTTGACGTAGCGGGTCATGGCACGACGGGAGGCCTCAATCTGGCGGGAGGTGATCCACCCGCACTCCTGGGCCTGGAGCGCAAATTGACCGAAGGCAATCGTGTTGCCCCGGGTTGCGACACCCCGCATGCGGCCGCGCTGCTGCTTGCGGAATTTGACGCGTCTTGGACTCAGCATGGTTCAGGCCTCCTGATCACTCGTCGTTCGAACGGTCTTCGAACTGTTGGGGCCGGCGGTTGGCGCGGCGCTTCGGCGCAGCACCCACTGGCACCTTGTCCTGCTGCCCAGGCAGCACTTCACCCTTGAACACCCACACCTTGATCCCCAGCACCCCGTAGGTGGTGGAGGCCACCTTGGTGGCGTAATCGATGTCGGCACGCAGGGTGTGCAGGGGCACACGGCCCTCGCGGGTCCACTCGGTCCGGGCGATCTCGGCGCCGTTGAGGCGGCCGCTCACCTGGATCTTCAGGCCCAGAACACCGGCGCGCTGGGCGCGCTGGATGGTCATGCGCAGCACGCGGCGGAAGGCCACACGCTTCTCCAGCTGTTGACCGATGTACTCAGCCAGCAGGTAGGCGTCGGCGTCGACGCGCTCCACTTCGACCACATTGATCCGCACCTGACGGGCGGTGTCGCCGATGGTCTTCTGAATGCCGCTGCGCAGCTCCTCGATGCCGCTGCCCTGACGGCCAACGAGCACGCCGGGGCGGGCGGTCTTGAGCTCAACCTCAAGCTGATCGGCCTTGCGGGCGATCAGAACGTCGCTGATACCAGCGGCGCCGTACTTCTTGTGGATGAACTTACGGATCCGGTCATCCTCCTGGAGGAGGGTCGGATAGGTCTTGCTGGGGGCGTACCAGCGGGACCGGTGCTCCTGGGTGATCCCCAGGCGCAGGCCGGTTGGATGGATCTTGTGTCCCATCGATCGGTGTCCTCGGGGGTCAGGCGGAAGGCGCCACAGCAATGCTGATGTGGCAGGTCTGTTTCTTGATCGCGTAGGCGCGACCCTGGGCACGCGGGCGGAAGCGCTTCATGGAAGGCCCCATGTCCGCCGTGGCGGAAGCGATCACCAGGGAGGAAGGATCCAGACCCAGGTTGTGCTCGGCATTGGCCACCGCGCTGCGCAGCACCTTGGTGATCGGGCCGGTGGAGCGGTAGGGCATGAACTCGAGCATGATCAGCGCGTCGCGATAGGAGCGACCGCGGATCTGGTCGAGCACGCGGCGCACCTTGGAGGCGGAACCGCGGATGAAGCGACCGTGAGCCTGAGCGACGGTGGTGGAAGTGTTAGCCATGTCCTCAGCGGCCTCCTTTCTTGTCCTTGATGTGACCGCGGAAGTTGCGCGTGGGCGCGAACTCGCCGAGCTTGTGACCCACCATCTGCTCGGTCACGTAGACGGGAACGTGGGCCTTGCCGTTGTGGACGGCGATGGTGTGGCCGATCATCATCGGCAGAATCGTGGAAGCACGTGACCAGGTCTTGATCACGGACTTGTCATCGGCAGCGTTCTGCTTCTCGACCTTCCGCAGAAGGCTGTCGGCAATGAACGGACCTTTTTTGAGTGAACGTCCCATAGCGGTTTAAACGAACAGCAAAGCGGTGATGTTGATCAGGAATCGCGTCCGCCACGGCTCCGCTTGGAGGTGCGGCGACGTTTCCGGAGCACAAACCGGTTGCTGGGTTTGTTCCGCTTGCGGGTCTTGAGACCCAGGGCCGGCTTGCCCCAGGGGGTGACAGGGCCGGAACGACCGATCGGAGCGCGGCCCTCACCACCACCATGGGGGTGATCGCAGGGGTTCATCACACTGCCTCGCACCTGGGGGCGACGGCCGAGCCAGCGGCGACGGCCGGCCTTGCCGAGGCTGGTGTTGCGCACCTCGGAGTTGCCGACCTCGCCGAGGGTGGCGTAGCACTCACGGCGGACCAGGCGCACCTCGGTGGAGGGCAGCTTGAGGGCGACGTAATCGCCTTCCTTGGCCATCACCTGGGCGCTGGCACCGGCGGTGCGGACCATCTGACCACCGCGACCGGCGTACAGCTCAACGCAGTGAACGCTGGAGCCGAGGGGGATCGCCGAGAGAGGCAGAGCGTTGCCGTTCTCGATCGGTGCGTCGGGCCCGGAAACCACGGTGGAGCCGACAGCCACACCAGCCGGAGCCAGGATGTAACGCTTCTCGCCATCGGCGTAGAAGAGCAGCGCCAGGCGGGCGTTGCGGTGCGGGTCGTAGTGGATCGCAGCGACCTTGGCGACCACACCGTGCTTGTCACGGCGGAAGTCGACGAGACGGTAAAGACGCTTGTGGCCACCGCCGCGGTGACGGCAGGTGATCACGCCGCGGTTGTTGCGGCCCTTGCGCTGGTGCTTGGCCACCACCAGACCCCGTTCGCGACCGCGACCGGTGACTTCAGCGAAATCGCTGGCGACACGGGTACGGGTGCCGGGGGTGATGGGGCGGTACTTACGGATTCCCATGATTCGTTAAACCCCTCAGGCTTCAGGGAACAGCTGGATGGCGCTGCCATCGGCCAGGCGCACCACGGCCTTCTTGACCTGAGCGCGCTTACCGGCGAAGCGGCCGACGCGACGGGTACGACGAGGCGGGTTCATGGTGCTGATGCCGACGACCTTGACGTCGAACAGCTGCTCGACGGCGGCCTTGATGTCGGGCTTGGCAGCGCGGTGGTCCACCTCGAAGGTGTACTGGTTCTGCTCGATGGCCCGGGTGGCCTTTTCGGTGATCAGCGGCCGGCGGATCACATCCGCCAGACGACCGTTAAAACGTTCAGTCATCGCCGTAGACCTCCTGAATCTTCGCGAGTGCTTCCTCGCTCACCACCAGGGCATTGGCGTGGAGCAGATCGAACACATTGAGCTGATCAGCGGCGATCAGCTTCACCTTCTCGAGGTTGCGCACCGAACGACGCACCACCTCGCTGGGGGCGTCGAGCACCACCAGCACCTTGGCGCCATCGGCGATGCCGAAGCGGCCGAGAGCAGCAGTGATCTCCTTGGTCTTGGGGGACTCCAGACCGGCGCCGAAGCCCTTCACCACCGTGATGTCGGCGATGCGGCTCATCAGCGCGGTGCGCAGGGCCAGGCGACGCTCCTTGCGGTTCATCGCCAGGTTGTAGGTGCGGGGCTTGGGCCCGAACACCACGCCACCACCGGGGCGCAGAGGGGTGCGGATCGAACCCTGACGGGCGCGACCGGTGCCCTTCTGCTTGTAGGGCTTGCGGCCACCACCGGCCACCTCAGCGCGGGTGAGGGTGCTGGCGGTGCCCTGACGGGCATGGGCGAGCTGACGCACCACGGCGCGGTGCACCAGATCGTTGGCGGTCGTCTCCTTGGCGACCTTCAGCTCAAGACTGGCCTTGCCGGCTTCCTTGCCCTGCCAGTCGCGAACAACACAGTTAGCCATCTCTGTCCTCCTCAGTTCGCGGCCTTAGCACCCACCCGCTTGGCGGGGAGGATGTTCAGCAGGGCGCCGGGCTTGCCGGGCACCGAGCCCTTGACCACCAGCAGGTTGCGCTCGGTGTCCACTTTCAGGATCACGAGGCCACGGGTGGTGATCTGCTTGCCGCCGTAGCGACCAGCCATGCGCTTGCCGGGATACACACGGCCCGGCGTCGTGCCGGCGCCGGTGGAACCGGGCTCGCGGTGGTTCTTCGAACCGTGGGTCATGGGACCGCGGCTGAAGCCATGACGCTTCTGGTAGCCCGCGAAGCCACGACCGATGGTGTCGCCGCTCACATCGACCTTCTGGCCCGCCTCAAAGGCAGCCACGGTGACGTCACCGCCGAGCTCCAGACCGTCGACGGTGTCGACGCGGTATTCCTTCAGGTGACGCAGGGGCTCGCTGCCGGACTTGGCCAGGTGGCCTTTGGCCGGCTTATTGACGAGCTTGTCGCGGATGTCACCGAAGCCCAGCTGGACGGCGGTGTAGCCGTCGGTGCTGTCGGTCTTGATTTGGGTAATACGGCAGGGACCCGCCTCGATCACGGTGACCGGGATGGATCTGCCTTCGTCGTCGAAGAACTGGGACATGCCCAGTTTCTTCCCAAGAATGCCGATGGACATAGGGAGGGAGAAACGCCAGCAGGACCACCAGTTCCCGGGGATCACTCCCTCGGGCCATGGCGTGGCTGTTTCGCGGTGCGCAGACGGGCCGGATCTGAGCTGAGGCCAGCGGATGAACCGTGGCAGCAGAAGGGATTCGGTTGGCTAGCGGCGTCGAAGCAGCGGGGGCTGGGACTTGCCCGTGAATGCAGAGGCTGGCTCAACGGACACCCGCCGAGGCGGGGTGATCACTGAACCGGGCATCTCCGGATTCGGATGGGCAGTTTCCCGGCGGTGTCGGCTCAGCCCTGACGGGTGATCCGATGGACCGCACGGGCCCGAGAAGGCCGCCACCAATGGCGACCTTTGTGACTTGCGCTGGAGGCCCGGCTAGCGGACGGGCACAGATACAAGTGCACAAGCGGCCATGGTATCCCATGGGCGTACGCCCCTCCTGTGGCGATCTCCTGCCAGACTCCCCACAGCCCCTTCAGACCCATGCCCCTGCTGCTGACCGGCCGCGGTTTCCGCCAGGAGCTGGAGAAGGCCGGCGCTCTGGCCCTGTATGCGCCCCTGGAGGGTGGTGCCGAAACCCGGTTGCTGCGGCGCCTGAGGGCGACAGGCTACCGGGCCCAGATCACCTCGGCGCGGGGCCTCGGCGATCCGGAGGCCTTCCTGCTGCAGCTGCACGGGGTGCGCCCGCCTCACCTCGGCCACCAGAGCGTGGGCCGTGGCGCGGCCGTTGGTGACGTGCAGATGGCCGTGCCGCTACTGGGGCACCTCTTTGATGGCAGCGCGCCGGTGCTGCTCTGGTTGCTGGAGGGGCAGGTGCTCTCCCGTGCCGAACTGGCCTCGCTGCTGGCCCTGACTCGACGGGAACCGCGCCTGAAGATCGTCGTCGAACTCGGGGGAGCCCGCGCCCTGCGCTGGCAACCGCTGGAGCAGGTGCTGCAGGCGGCAGCCTGAGCAGCGGCGCCCTCCATCCGTTGACCCTGAGCCTCAACCCCGGCTCCGACGCCCCAGGCTCCGTGCTGACGCCGGAGACAGCCCTGGCGAGCGGCCGCTGGCTGAAGCTGATCTGCGGGGCCGGCAACCAGGACCTCACAGCGATCGAGGACCTCTGCGCCATCTATGCACTGGCGGGAGTGCACTGCATCGACGTGGCGGCGGATGTGGCTGTCGCCGCCGCCGCCCGGCGCGGTATCACCTGGGCCCGGCAGCAGGGTGCCGGACGCCCCTGGCTGATGCTCAGCCTCAGCGACGGCGATGACCCGCACTTCCGCAAGGCGGGCTTCGATCCGGCGCGCTGCCCGGCCGACTGCCCGCGCCCCTGCCAGCGGGTCTGCCCGGCCGAGGCCATCACCGACCGGGGCGGCGTGATCAGCGAGCGCTGCTACGGCTGCGGCCGCTGCCTGCCGGCCTGCCCGCTGGGGCTGATCGAGGACCGTCAGGTGCTCCTGGGCCCGGAGGCCGTGCCCGAACTGCTGCGGGCGGTGCGACCCGATGCGGTGGAACTGCATACCCAGGCAGGTCGGCAGCCGGGCTTCGTCGAGCGGCTGCAGCAGCTGCGGAGCAGCGGCGTGCCCCTGCGGCGCCTGGCCGTGAGCTGCGGCCTGGAGCGCGGCGCCGGCAGCGAGGGCAGCGCCTCTCCCCTGAGCGCCAGGGAGCTGGCCGCGGAGCTGTGGCTGCGGTTCAATGCCATGCGCAGCGCCGGCTATCGCCCCCTCTGGCAACTCGATGGCCGGCCGATGAGCGGCGATGTGGGAGCTGGCACCGCCCACGCGGCGGTGAAGCTGCTGCGGGAGATCCGACCGTGGGCGCCGCCTGGGCCGCTGCAGCTGGCGGGTGGCACCAACGCCCACACGCTGACGCTGCTGACGGCGACGGATGGCGCAGCGGGGGTGGCCTTCGGCGGCGTGGCACGCAGCCTGCTGCAACCGCTGCTGCGGGAAGCCGAGCGAGCCGGCCGGCCGCTGCGGAACCTGCCTGAACTGCGGACACAGGCGCTGACAGCGGCACGGGCGCTGGTGACACCGTGGCTGGAACGGCGTGGCTGGAACGCCTGAATGGCTAGAACGCCGGTTCAGGGGACGATGCCCCCTGCCTCCTGCCGGCCGCGAGGGCGCGATGTCGATCGATCCGAACAGCACAGCACCGATCTGCGTCGGCAGCGCTGAGGCCGAGCCGATCACCCCGCAGCGGATCACCGACGACCTGGACCGCCTGCTGGCGGTGCTGCCAGAGCCGGTGCAGGCGGCCCTGGAGCCGCTGGAGGCCCGTGAGCAGCTGCTGGAGGTGGTGCTCGATCTTGGGCGGGTGCCCGAGGCCCGCTACCCGGGCCGGGCCGTGGCCCTGGGCGACGCCGTGGTGGAGCGGGCCGATCTGGAGGCCGTGGTGGTGCAACTGGGGGCGTTCGGCGGCGACAACCGGGCCGGTATCGAGCGCACCCTGCACCGCATCAGCGCCATCCGCAACCGCACCGGCTCGATCGTGGGTCTCACCTGCCGGGTGGGGCGTGCGGTGTTCGGCACGGTGGCGATGGTGCGCGACCTGATGGATTCCGGTCAGTCGCTGCTGCTGATGGGCCGCCCCGGCGTGGGCAAGACCACCGCCCTGCGCGAGATCGCGCGCGTCCTGGCCGATGACCTGGGCAAGCGGGTGGTGGTCATCGACACCAGCAACGAGATCGCCGGTGACGGCGACATCCCCCACCCGGCGATCGGCCGGGCCCGGCGCATGCAGGTGGCCCGGCCGGAGCTGCAACACCAGGTGATGATCGAGGCGGTGGAGAACCACATGCCCGAGGTCATCGTGATCGATGAGATCGGCACGGAGCTCGAAGCCCAGGCGGCACGCACGATCGCCGAGCGCGGCGTGATGCTCGTGGCCACGGCCCATGGCAACGAGCTGGCCAATCTGGTGAAGAACCCCACCCTCAGCGACCTGGTGGGCGGCATCGAATCGGTGACGCTGGGCGATGAGGAAGCCCGGCGCCGCCGCAGCCAGAAAACGGTGCTGGAGCGGGCGGCCGAGCCGACCTTCCCGCTGGCGGTCGAGATGCACAGCCGCCACCGCTGGCTGGTGCACCGCGATGTGGCCCGCACCGTGGATCTGCTGCTGCGCGGCCAGCTGCCGCGGCCTCAGGTGCGCGAACTCGACGGAGAGGGGCGCCTGCATCTGCGCGACACACCGCAGCCAAGCCCACCGGCCCAGCCCCCTCGCCCGGCGAGCGGTGGCGGCAGACCGGCGGCACGGCTGGCGCCGGTGCCCCTGCCAGACCCCCAGGCCGGCCGAGACGCGACGGCAGCCTCTGCGGGCGAGGAACCGGAGCTGGCCATCAACGATCAGCGCCCGCTGCAGCTCTGCTGTGCCGGTGTGAGCCGCCTGCTGCTGGAGCAGGCGATCCGCAGCCGGCGGCTGCCGGTGCAGCCGATCGAGGCGGTGGAGGAGGCCGATGCGGTGCTGGCGGTGCGACAGCAGCTGGGCCACACCCCGGAGCTGCGGCGCCGCGCCCAGGCCGCTGGCGTGCCGATTCTGGTGATCAAGGCCGACACCCTTCCGCAGATCCAACGCGGCCTGGAGCGACTGCTGCAGCGCCAGGGCAGCGGTGACCAGGAGAGCAGCCCGGTCGCGGACGACGCCAGCGGCGGCAGCAGCGCCGATGACGCGCTCGCCGCTCTGGAGGAATGCCGCCTGGCGGTGGAGCAACTGGTGCTGCCCCAGGGGCAACCGGTGGAGTTGCTGCCCCGCAGTGAGGCGGTGCGGCGGATGCAGGCCGAGCTCGCCACCCACTACAGACTGGAAACGGCGGTCTTCGGCAGCGGCCGGCAGCAGCGCCTGCGGATTTTTCCGCGCTGAGGCGAGGCAGGCCGCGGCTGCCGGCCGC
>RFPK01000091.1 GCA_009926195.1 Synechococcaceae bacterium WB4_1_0192
CAGCTCGGCGAGCCCGGCAGCGACCAGCGCTGGCGCCAGCTGCAGGGCATCCGGCGCGGTCACACGCCGCTGGAACCCTGGATCGAGGCGCTGGCTGCGGGTGTGGTCGGCCCTGCCGCGGACCTGCTGGCGGCCCTGTGGGGGCATCTGGATGGGGAGGTTCTCCGCAGCCTGCTGGCCAGCCCGGCCGCTGCCCAGGCCGAGCCCTGGCTGACGGCCGGTCGGCTGGAGCTCCCCGCCCTGGCCACTCGGCCGGATCTGGAGCGGATCTGGCTGGAGCCGTTGTTGTGGCGTCAGGCTGAGGCCGCCAGTGCCGCGGCCCTGGGCGCGACCCCGGACCTCACCGGTGAGCCTGACGCCTGGTTGCGGTTGCTGGGCCATTTCCGCTCTCCGGCGGTGGCCGAGCGCCTGCGGCTTCGCCTCGGTGCCGCCCTGGAGCAGGGTCTCAGCCCGGCGGCGCTGACCCCCCTGGCGCCGCTGCTGCCGTTGCTGGGGCAGCAGCGCGATCCCGGCGATCTGGCGCTGTTGCTGCGCTGTGCTCAGGAGCCGGGCCCATCGCCGTGGCGCCGCGCCGCCCTGGAGGGGGTGGCGGTGGGTCTGGCGGCCTGGCCCCAGGAGCCGCTGCTGCAGGGCCTGCTGCCCCTCTGTCGCGACCTGGATGCCGCCCTGGCGGCGGCGGCGGTCGATCTGCTCGCCCGCTTGCCCCAGGCCCGGCGCCCCCTGCGTCAGCTGCTGACCGAGGCCCTCGATCCCGCGGTGCGCCGCCGCCTGCAGCGTCGCCTGCGGCTGACGCCGCTGGTGCTGCTGGTGCATGGGCGCAGCGGTGGTGCCATTCCGGAGGAGCTGCGGGCGCTGGCGGCTGAGCTGCAGGTGCGCCGCGGCACGCCTGTGCTCCTGCAGGCCCTCACCGCCGAGCCGCCGATCCCCGATCCCCAGTTCTGGAGCGTGGCGGCCCGCGCCGGTGGCCTCAGCCTGGTGCCGCTGCTGCTGCTGCCGGGTGGCCATGTGCGTCACGACCTGCCGGCGATCGCCGCAGCCTGGCGCCAGAATCCGCAGTCGGCCGGGCTGCGGCTGCGGCGCCTGCCCTTCCTCGGGGCCTGGCCCGTGTGGCAGGCGGCCGTGGCTGCGGCGCTCAGCCGTGCTGCCGCTGAGGCCCAGGCCACCCCGCTCTGGCTGCACCACCCGCTCGAGGGGCCGCTCGCGGCCCGCTTCCTCAGCCATCTGGCGGCGGTGCTGCCCGGCTCTGCCCGTGCCGCTCCATACACTGCACCACCTGATCAGTTGCGTGCGCAGCTGCCCGGGCCGGCCGTGCTGCTGCCTCTCACCCTGGCGGCTAACCGGCTGTCCGAGTCCCTGCTGGCGTCCGCTCCCTCTGGAGCCGCTCCTGATCCGGCGGCCGCCCATGTGCTTCCCCCCCTGCTGGAGATTCCTGCTGTGCGCCAGACCCTGATCACAGCCCTGGAGCAGCTGCCGTGAGCACCTCCCCGAGCGACTCTCCTGCTGCCGGCACCGTCTATCTGGTCGGCGCCGGCCCCGGCGATCCCGACCTGCTCACGCTCAAGGCGCACCGTCTGCTCAGCCAGTGCGATGCCCTCGTCTACGACTCGCTGGTGCCGCGGGCCCTGCTCGACCTGGTGCCCGAGGGGTGTGAGCGCCATTTCGTCGGCAAGCGCCGCGGGCACCACTCGGTGCCCCAGCCCAGCACCAATGCGGTGCTGGTTGAGCTGGCCTCCCGCCACCGGCTGATCGTCCGTCTCAAGGGGGGCGATCCATTTCTGTTCGGCCGCGGCGGTGAGGAGGCGGCCCACCTGGTGCGCCATGGCGTGCCGGTGGAGGTGGTGCCCGGTGTCACCGCCGGCATCGCTGCTCCCGCCTATGCCGGCATTCCTGTGACCCATCGCAGTGCCGGCTCCAGCGTCACCTTCGTGACCGGCCATGAGGAGATCGACAAGGGGCGGCCTGGCGTGGATTGGCGTGGCCTGGCCCGCAGCAGTGATGGCCTGGTGATCTACATGGGCCTGCACAACCTGCGCCGCATCTGCGCTGAGCTGCTGGCCGGTGGCCTCAGCGCCGAGACGCCGGCCGCCGTGGTGCAGCAGGGCACGGTGGTGGGGCAGCGGCTCCTGTTGAGCACCCTGGCCGAGCTGGCTGATCAGGCTGAGCAGCAGGGCTTTGCCTCGCCGGCGATCGTGGTGGTGGGCCAGGTGGTGAGCCAGCGCGTGGCCGCCTGCAGTCCGGAGCCGGCGGCGGTGGAGATGCCGATCCCATTCTGAACGGGGCGGGCTGAGCAATCACTTGCCGAACTGGCCCATGCCGATGGCCGTTCCGTAGCCCGCTACACGGCCCCCGCCGCCGCAGCTCGGTTCACTGGGCGCTCCCTTGCGCCTCCGCGCCGTAGCGCCCATGTCTGCTACCCCCTTTCAGCAGGAGTCCCTTGCTTCGGAACGCCGAACATCGGTGCCGAGGCCGGCGCCGATGTTCGAGCTGATCCCCTACGAAAAGTTCCGCGATACACCCGCAGTCCGCTTCTTTGATATCACCGTCGCAACGTCGAATGCCCGCGATCTGGTGATCCATTCGGGCCCCGCCGTCAGTCCCCCGGATGAGGAGAAGACCGGTGCCTGGCAGTTTTATCTGCATCCCCATCAGGAGGACAACCTGCTGGCGCTGCACGGCGGCCGCACCTTCTATCTGGTCAACTTCGGCTGGAATTACCCGTATCACATCGTCCGCCTCGAGACCGGCGGCGACATCCTGCGCATTCCCCCCGGCACCTTCCACCGTTCCGTGTCGGATCCTGATGGCTCGGTGGTTCTCAACCAAGCGGTCCGCGACGAGGGGGCGAGTGTCGTGCGCGAATTCCGCGTCTACAACAGTCGCCTGATTCCTCGCCTGTTCGCCACCACCTTCAAGACGGCGCCGCTGCCGAAGCTGCACGGTGTCAGCTGGTGATCCTCAGGCCTCCTCGCGCCATCGGGGCAGGGCCAGGGCATCGCGCCGGCTGAACAGTTCGCAGGCGGCGTAGGCCGCCGGCAGGTTGGCGACCCGCTGCCAGATCCCGCGTTGGGTGGTGTGATCCACCACGTAGCCACCGCCGCCATCGCGGGCGATGCGGCAGCCGTCAGCGGTCAGTCCCACCAGATGCAGCGGTCCACCCATGGCTCTGTTCCGAACTTTCTCGGTTGTAGATCAGCGGGTCCAGTCGTGGGCTGTGTGCCTTTGCTCACGCAATCAAACGTGAACCTGTTGAACAGAAGCTGAAGGCCTGGCGGCGTCAAACAGCCGCCCAGGCCGGGACTCAGAGGCGCAGGTCGAGGCTGCAGCCTCCGGCGAGCGCCGTCCGCAGGGGTGTGCTCGAGGCGTTTGCCGTGCTCCCAGATGCGTCTGTTGTGAGCGCTTCGAAACCGTCGCTTTCCTGCAACAGCTGCCAGCCCTGCAGTGGTGCATCGCTGCCTGTGGAGGCCAGAAGCTCCAGCCGCAGCGGCAGGTCTGCCGGCAGGCAGGGATGCAGGCAGGGGAACAGAGCCTCCTGGCGGAAGCGCACGGCGATCGGGCGCCGATCCCCCGGGGCTGGCAAGGGCAGCGGCCGACCCTGCAACCGCAGCCGGTACCGTCGCCGGAAGGCGTCGGTCGTGATCAGTTCGAAGCGTCGCAGGGAGCTGTCCACGAAGCGGCTGGTGCTGCCCCCCTCCACCGGGGTGTCGCACAGCAGCGGCCAGGGTTCGAGGGCCTGGCGGATCGTCAGCTCGGCGTCGCCCTCGCACCAGTGCAGCAGCACGGGGAAGCGCCACTCCCAGATCGCCCGGAACGGAGCGGGATCCAGGGACAGCCCCGCCGCAGCCAGGTCCGCCAGAACCTGCTCCAGGTCGCTCCAGAGGGCGCTGGGCAGCAGGGCCCGGTCGTGCAGATCGGTACCGAAGGGGTACAGCCCCTCCGGTCGCAGGCTGGGCTCCAGCAGGCGCACCGCCAGGGCCCGCCAGAGCAGGGCCACGGCACTGGTCCACTGGTGATGGGGCAGGGATTCCAGGGCGCGGAATTCCAGCAGCCCCTGGCAGCCTGCGGTCCAGGCGGGGTTCCAGAACTTGTCGAGGCTGATCTCGCTGCGGTGGGTGTTGCCGCTGCGGTCGGCGTGCAGGTGGCGCAGGGTCTCGCCGATCCAGACCCGCTGATCCCCGGCCGGCAGCGCCTCCAGGCAGCGATGTGCCAGGTCCAGGTCCAGCAGGTTGCTGGAGCCCTCATCGGGCCGCGGTGCCTGCGACGCCGGCCCGACGCTGCGGCCGCTGAACAGGTAGGCCAGACAGGGGTGGTGCTGCCAGTAGCGCAGGATCCCCACCAGCCAGGCCGGCCGGCTGAAGAACGGATTGCTGTCCAGGGAGGGGCCGCCCCAGAGCAGGTGGTTGCCGCCGCCCGTGCCCTCCACCCGCTCGCCCACCTGCTTCCAGCTGCGCAGACCCACCGTCGCGCCCGCCTGCTCCAGCCGTTCGATCCAGGTGGCGTACTCGTGCCAGCTGTGGCAAACAGGCAGGTTGATCTCCAGCACACCTGGATCAGCGGTGAGCCCCAGCACCTGCCAGTGGGCTTCCGTGTCGTAGGGCAGCACACCGCTCAGGTCCGGTTTGCACCAGGGGGCGCTGGCGGCGGCCAGCAGCGTCAGCAGCTGCTCCAGGGGCGCTCGGCTCAGGGGCGGCAGAAACAGGCCCCAGCCCTCACTGTCGAGCTCCAGGGTGAGCACCTGGCGCAGGGCGTGCTCGGGGAAATGCTGCAGGGGCAGTCGCAGGCCGGCCGGGCCATGGGCCGGGATCAGCTCGCGCAGCTCCTCCTCCAGCGGCCAGGTCACGGTCTGCCAGTGGCCGTCCTCGCAGGAGAGCGGCACCGCCCAGATCCGGCGACCCGGGTCGAGTGGATCGCGCAGCGGCAGGGGCTGCACCGCCAGGCCCAGCCCCTCGCCGAGGCTCTGCAGCAGCGCTTCCGCTTGCTCGGGGCTGGGCCTGGTGCCCTCCACTCCAGCGCCCGTGCCGGCTGCAACGGCCTGGTCCTGGGGCCAGGCCACCAGGGGTGTTCCGCTGAGGCCGGTGATCAGTCGCAGGGCCCAGCGGGGGTTCACCTCGCCGTCGTAGCGCTTGCCGGGGCAATAGATCAGCGTGCTGCCGGGCCAGGCCAGTCGCTGCAGTTCCGAGGCCAGGGCGCGGGCGTAGCGCAGTTTGGTCGGCCCGTCGGCCGCCACGCTCCACTCGGCGCCCTGGGGAATCTCGGGTACCAGGGTGGGCTCGCCCCCCATGGTCAGCGCGATGCCGGCCGTCTGGAGCCGCTCCTCCACGGCAGCGGCCGTGGCCAGATCCCGTGCGCCTGGGCCGGTGACGGTCGGCGTGGGGAGGGGAGGACGGCTGGGGGCCGAGGCGGTCATGGCAGGCGGCGACTGCGCGGAGTTGGTCATGCCGTCATCGCGCGGCGGCCTGCCTCCGGGGTGCAGTGATCGTTACCGAAGCCAGGTTCCCGGGCGCGAGGGTGGCAGGGGCCCGGTGCCGTGATCGGCGGCGCGGGCCGGAGGGTCAATGGCCGCTCAGCAGCGGGGCGCTCACCGCATCGAGGATCGTGGCCTCGATCTGCCACTCCAGGGTGCTCTTCACGCCCGGTGGCCCCGAGAAGCTGCCGCTCACGGCCGCGGTGAGATCCGATCGGGAGGAGCTCGTCACCGGGATATAGCGCTCATCCACGGCCCCCTTGCCACTGGCATCGAAGCCACGCCAGCCGGCCCCCTGCAGGTACACCTCGGTCCAGGCGTGCAGGTCGTAGCGCTCGGGTTTCGGCTCCACCAGGTGGTAGCCGCTCACGAAGCGGGCCGGCAGGCCCACGCTGCGGCAGCACTCGATCATCAGCATCGCCAGGTCGCGGCAGGAGCCCACCCGCTCCTTGAGGGTGCGACCGGCGGGCCAGGCGGGACCCACGTGGCGCTGGGTGTCCACCCCTGCAGGTTGCTGAGCAGGTCGGGGTTGAGGCGGCCGATGGCCACGGGCAGCTGGGCCATCTCCTCATCGAGGCAGGCTTCGATCAGCGGTGGCGCGAAGGTTTCCACCTCACTGGTGGCCGTCACCGTGAAGCGGCGCGTCTCGCCGAGGAAGCGGCCGCGGGTGATCGTGTCACCACCGGCTGCCAGCAGGTCATAGAGCTGGCTGGGATCGGGTGTCACCTCCAGCCGGTAGTCGATCAGGCGCTGGAAGCCCTGGGGCCGCGGCCTGAGGCAGAAGCGGTGTGGTCCCAGCAGGACGGGCTTGGTGTAGCGGTAGTCGAACCGGTGGATCAGGCGGGCGCGCATGCCAGGTCGTGACTGGAGGCTGAGGCGGAGGTGGTGGCTGCGGCCGTGGCGGAAGCCGTGGCTGAGGGAGCGGCTGTGCCGGCCCCGGTCGCCGTGGGGGTGAAGCCTGGCAGCACGAAGTAGCGGTCGTGGATCAGGCCGTGCAGATTGTTGAGATCCGTCTGCAGGGCGTCGATCGCCTCGTGCAGGCCGCCGGCCACCAGCTCATCGATCTGGGTGTAGCTCCAGCGCGCCAGGGTCAGGCCGCTGCGGCACTCCAGTTCATCGGGGGCCCCGGGCACGGAGCGACCACCCACCACCCGCAGGGCTTCGTGGATGCGCTCCAGGCAGTAGCGCACCGAGCGTGGGAAGACCGGATCCAGCAGCAGGAAGGCCGCCACCGCCTTCGGTGTGATCGGTCCGTGCTGCGACTGGCGGAACATCTGGTAGGCGCCGGCGCTGCGCAGCAGGGAAATCCATTGCAGTTCATCCAGCACGCCGCCCACCTCCTCGGGGCTGGGCAGCAGCAGGAAGTACTTCACATCGAGGATGCGGGTGGTCTTGTCCGCCCGCTCGATCAGTCGGCCCAGCCGGCTGAACTGCCAGGAGAGGTCACGGCTCAGCGTGGCGTCGGTGACGCCATAGAACAGCTGGCAACCCCGCCGGATCTCGCGCTGCTGTTCCTGCGGCGGCAGCTCCCAGAAGCTGTCGCTTTCGAGCAGGGTCCAGTAGAGGCCGTTGATCTGCTCCCACATCTCGGTGGTGATCACGTCCCGGATCTGGCGGGCGTTCTCGCGGGCGAAGGCGATGCAGTTGACGATGCTGTTCGGATTGGCATCGGCCCGTACCAGGAACTCCACCACCTCAGCCGGCCCGCCGCCGGGGTAGAGCTCGTCGAACAGGTCGCGGGAACCGCTGGCGTCAATCAGCGGCAACCAGGGCTCGGCGCTGCCGGGCGGGCAGTCGAGCGCCATCGCCTCGCTGACCTCGACGAAGCGGGAGATGTTTTCGGCGCGCTCCACATAGCGGTTGATCCAGTAGAGCGAATCGGCGACGCGGCTCAGCATGGGATCTGCTCCTGATGGGTGTCCTCGACGATCCAGGTGTCCTTGCAGCCCCCGCCCTGGGAGGAGTTCACCACCAGGGAGCCGCGCTTGAGAGCCACCCGCGTGAGCCCGCCCGGGCTCACCCACGCTCCCTTGCCCCGCAGCACGTAGGGGCGCAAATCGACGTGGCAGGGGTAGAGCTCACCCTCGCTCAGGGAGGGCACGGGCCGTGAACAGAGATAGGTGGGCACGTTCTCGATGATCGG
>RFPK01000092.1 GCA_009926195.1 Synechococcaceae bacterium WB4_1_0192
GCACCCAGTGCCGGTAGGCCTTGTAGCCGCCGCTGAGCAGCAGCTCCGGCAGCGTCGCCTGGCTGGCGGGCACGCTCGAGCTGCCGGTGCTGCTGCTCAGCGGCGGCTACAAGGCCTACCGGCACTGGGTGCTGGAGCTGCTGGAGCAACCCTGGCCGATCCACCTGCTGGGCGGCCGCACCGGCAGCGGCAAGACCGACCTGCTGCTCGCCCTGCAGCAGCGCGGCGTCGGCGTGATCGATCTCGAGGGGCTGGCCCACCACCGCGGCAGCAGCTTCGGCAACCTCGGCCTGCCGCCCCAGCCCAGCACCGAGCACTACGAAAACCGGATCGCCGCCAGCCTGGACGGCCTGCGCCAGGCCGAGCAGATCTGGGTGGAGGCGGAGAGCGCCCAGGTGGGGCGCTGCCGCATCCCGGCTGGGATCTGGCGGCAGATGCAGGCGGCGCCGCTGCTGGAGGTGCAGCGCCCGCTGGAGGAGCGGCTGCGCCTGTTGGTGGAGGTCTACGGCGTGCAGGACCGCGCTGAGCTGGCCGAGGCCACCCGTCGGATCAGCCGGCGGCTGGGCCCACAGCGCACGGAGGCGGCCCTCGCGGCGATCGAGGTGGGCGATTGGAGCGGCGCCTGCCGGCAGATGCTCGACTACTACGACCGCTGCTACGACCATGAGCTGGAGCGACACGGCAAGGACCAGCCGCAGCGGACCAGGGCCATCGATCTCGGGGAGATGGGGGTGGCGGCGGCGGCAGAGGCGCTGATCAGCAGCGGCAGGGTGCGCCGCGTTGTCAGCGACCCAACCGACAGCGCTGCCTAGGATCTGGTTTTCAGGGGCACGCGATGGCCGCCATTCAGTTCTTCCGCGGTATCGACGAGCCGGTGGTCCCTGACATCCGCATGACCCGCTCGCGCGATGGCCGCACCGGCCAGGCGATCTTCGTGTTCGATCAGCCCCAGGCCCTGGCACCCGAAACCATGGGTGACATCGCCGGCATGTTCATGATCGACGAGGAGGGCCAACTGGTCACCCGCGAGGTGAACGCCAAGTTCGTGAACGGCAAGCCGGCGGCCCTGGAGGCCACCTACACCTGGAAGACCCCCGAGGATTTCGAGCGTTTCATGCGCTTCGCCCAGCGCTACGCCGAAGCCAACGACCTGGGCTTCGCTGAGAAGGGCGGTGGCGCTGACGCCGCCAGCGAAGCCGACGGCTGAGCCCTTGAAATTCAGCCAGTGGCTGGGGCTGATTGCCACAGCAGCGGCTGCGCTGCTGCTGTGGCAGCTGCGTGCGGTACTGATCGAGCTGTTCGCCGCCGTGGTTCTGGCGATGGCCCTCTGCACCCTGGTGGGGGTGGTACGGCAGCGCCTCCGGTGCAGCCGGCCCCTGGCCCTGATCCTGAGCCTGGTGGGCCTGGTGCTGCTGTTCACCGTGCTGGTGGCAGCGGTGGTGCCGCCCTTCCTGCACCAGTTCCAGGAGCTGCTGCGCCAGCTGCCGGCCGCGGCGGAACTGGCCCTGCAGTTGCTGCGCCAGGGGCTCGACCTCAGCAGCCGGATGCTCTACGGCCGCGAAGCGCTGCAATGGCTGCAGCAGTCGTGGCAGATGCCGGGCAGTGGTGGCGGTCTGGCCGGCGGACTCGGATCCAGCCTGATGCGGCTGCTCGGCCTGGCTGGCAACCTTGGCAGCGGCCTGGTGCAGGTCCTGTTCGTGCTCGCGGTGAGCGTGATGATCACCGTCCAGCCCGTCGCCTACCGCGAAGTGGCCATCCTGCTGGCCCCGTCCTTCTACAGGCGCCGCCTGCGCCAGGTGCTGCTGCAGTGCGGCGAAGCCCTGAGCAGCTGGATGGAGGGCGTGCTGCTCAGTTCCCTCTGCGTGGCGCTGCTGGCGGGGGTGGGCCTATCGCTGCTGGGGGTGAAGCTGGTGGTGGCGAATGCCCTGCTGGCCGGCCTGCTCAACATCATTCCCAACATCGGCCCCAGCCTCAGCACAGTCTTTCCGATGTCGGTGGCGCTGCTCGATTCTCCCTGGAAATCCCTGGCGGTGCTGGGGCTCTACGTGGTTGTGCAGCAGCTTGAGAGCTTCCTGATCACCCCCTCGGTGATGCATCACCAGGTGAAGCTGCTGCCGGGGCTCACCCTCACGGCCCAACTGCTGTTCACAATCCTGTTCGGCCCCCTGGGCCTGCTGCTGGCTCTGCCCCTGGCGGTCTGCCTGCAGGTGCTGGTCCGCGAACTGCTGATCCACGACATCCTTGACCCCTGGCGCCGCCAGCGACTCGCGCCATGAACGCCCGCAACCTGCTGCTGCTGCTGGCGTCGGTGATCCTGGCGCTGCTGCTCTGGGAACTGCGCTGGGTGATGCTGGTGCTGTTCGGCGCCGTGGTGCTGGCGGTTGCGCTCGATGTACCCGTCAGCTGGTTGCGGCGGCTGATCAAGCCGCTCAACCGACCGACGGCCCTGCTGATCGTGCTGGCGCTGCTGGCGGTGGGCGGCCTGCGACTGGCCGATCTGCTGGTGCCCGAACTGGTGGACCAGGTCCAGCAGCTGACCCAGCTGGTGCCGGCGTTGATCGCCCGGATCAGCCAGCTGCTGGGGGGCGTGGCGATGCTCAACAGCCTGGAGGAGCAGCTGATGGCCTTCGCCACCTGGGACAAGCTGCAGCCGCTGGGGATGCAGTTGCTGGGCTTCGCCGGCGGTGCTGCCAACGGCACGATCCAGCTGCTGCTGCTGGTGCTGCTGGCGCTGCTGCTGGTGCTCGACCCGCGCAGCCATCAGGGCCTGGTGCTGTCGCTCACACCAGCGCGGCACCGACCGCTGGTTCGCGTCCTGCTCGGCGAATGCCGCCAGGCCCTGGGCGGCTGGCTGGCTGGCATGACCATCTCCGCCATCACCGTCTTCCTGCTCACCTGGGCAGGGCTGTTTCTGTTGCACGTGCCCCTGGCCCTGCTCAGCGCCCTGGTCTGCGGACTGCTGACGTTCATTCCCACGATCGGGCCCACCCTGGCCACGTTGCTCCCCCTGGCGGTGGCACTGCTCCTCTCGCCGAGCCTGGCGCTGCAGGTGCTGGTGCTGCGCCTGGTCCTGCAGAACATCGAGGCGTTCCTGGTGACGCCGATCCTGCTCAGCCGAACCGTCAACCTGCTGCCCACGGTGGCGCTGATGTCCCAGTTGTGCCTTGGGGTTCTGCTAGGCCTGCCGGGTGTCCTGCTGGCCCTTCCCCTGGTGGTGGTGCTGCAGGTGCTCTGTCAACGGGTGCTCGTGGAGCAGGTGATGGACCGCTGGACCTGATCGATGAGCCGCTGGCGCCGATGATCAATCGCGATAACGACGCCAGAGCGAAGGGGTCAGCAGCAGCACCAGCACCGCCAGCGGATGCTGCACGGGGATCAGGCTGAAGCTGGTCCAGGTGAAGTGATCCAGCAGCAACTGGATCTCGATGCGCAGATCGATCAGAGCCAGGGCGCAGAGCACCACGGCCGGCCAGGCAATCCCGCGGCTGCGGCTGCGGCGCTGCGCGGGATTGGTCATGGTGTCAGCGGCGTGAGAACAGGGGCAGCAGCGTTGGCGCCACGCCGATGCTCGACCAGCTGCCGACGGCGATGCCGATCGCGAGGGCCACCGCGAACCAGTACAGGGTGCTGCCGCCGAAGAAGATCAACCCCACCAGTGGCAGCAGGGTTGTGAGGGAGGTGTACAGCGAACGCGTGAGGGTGGCATCCACGGCCACATCCACCTGCTCGCTGACCGGCAGGCCACTGAGGGCGGTCTTCTGCTCGCGGATGCGGTCGAACACCACAACCGTGTCGGTGACGGAGTAGCCGGCCACCGTGATCAGCGACACGGCGAACAGGGAATCCACCTCGATGCCGGCGATCAAGCCCAGCCAGGCGAACACCCCGCAGGTGATCAGCACGTCGTGGCCAAGGCAGACCAGCGCCAGGGCCGCAAAGACGCGGTCGTAGCGGAAGGTGATGTAGGCGGCGATGGCCGCAAAGCTCACCAGCAGCGAAATCAGGCTGCCCTTGAGCAGCTGATCACCCAGGGTCGGTCCGATCGTGTTCACCGACGTGGCGGTCGGATTGAGGGCACCGGCTTCGGCTTCCACCGCACGGATCACGGCGGCGGCCTGCTCGGGCTTGAGATCCGGCAGGCGCAGCACCAGCGAACGCCCTTGATCGAGCACCTGCACAGCGGTGCCGGCCAGATTCGGGGGGGCCTCACCGGCCTGCTCGGGCAGCCGGAGTGCGGCGATACGCCGTTGCACCTGGCTGGCATCCAGGCGTCCGCAGACACCATCGCAACGACGCTCCAGCTGGATCTGGGTACCGCCGGTGAAATCGAGGCCGGGACGCAATGGCGCTCCGATGGCCGGGTTGAGCCAGCAGAGCACCAGGCCAACCACGCTCAGGGCACAGGCCAGGCCCGAGCCCCACCAGGCCAGACGGCGGTAGCGGCTGATGCGGAAGCGGGGTGAGGGCAGCGGAGTGGCGGCAGGCGCGGTGGTGGTCATGCGGGAGGAATGATCAGGACGCGCTGGCGGGCAGCTGGGCGGCCGGCAGGAAGTAGGTGGGGCGGCGCAGGGCCGCATAGCTCATCAGCAGCCGCAACAGCGTGCGGGTGCAGGTAAGCGCCGTGAACAGACTGAGCAGCAGACCGATCGCCAGGGTCACTGCAAACCCCTTGACCAGACCGGTGCCGAGTGCGAACAGGGCCACACAGCTGATCAGACCGGTGACGTGGCCATCAAGAATCGAGGAGAACGCCAGCGAGAAGCCCGTATCGATCGAACGGATCAGGGTGTTGCCGGCCCGCAGCTCCTCCTTGACCCGCTCGAAGATCAGCACGTTGGCATCGACCGCCATGCCGATCGAGAGGATGAAACCGGCAATCCCCGGCAGGGAGAGAGTGACGGGAATCAGGCTGTAGATCGCCAGGTTGAACAGGGCATAGAGGCTGAGCGCCAGCACGGAGACCAGGCCGGGCAGCCGGTAGACCACCACCATGAACACCGCCACCAGGGCCAGTCCGGAGAGGGCCGCCAGCAGGCTGGAGCGGATGTTCTCAGCCCCCAGCGAGGGGCCGACGGTGCGCACTTCGATCAACTTCACCGGTAGGGGCAGCGAACCGCCCCGCAGCTGAACCTCCAGGTCCCGGGCCTCCTCGGCGCTGAAATTACCGGTGATGCTGGCGCCGCCACCGGTGATGCCGGCCGGCTTGAATTCAGGGCCCACGCTGGCCTCGCTGATCGAGCGTCCATCGAGCACGATCCCGAGCAGGCGTCGGGTGCCGGCGATGCCCTGGGTGAGCTCGGCGAACTTCCTGCCGCCCTCACTGTTGAAGGAGAGGGTCACGTCCCAGGCCTTACCGGTCTGCTGCTGCTGACGGCCGGCACCGGTGAGGTCGCGGCCGGTGAGCGTGGCGGGCTCATAGAGCGCCACGATCTTGGTGTTCACGGCCCCAAGCAACAGCTCCAGCTGATCGCTCTCGCTGCTGCCGGGCGGCACCTCCACCCCAAGCTGCTGGAGGCTGCGGGCCAAGTCCTCGGCCTCGATCTCCACCTGCGGCGCTGCAGGCTCACCGCTTGCGGTGGCAGCGGCCTTGGCCCGGCTCTGGTTGAGCACGGCCTGCACCTGCCGCTTGAGCTTGAGCAGCCCGGTCATCTCCTGCTCGGTTCCGGGTTTCTGGGCGCGGAACTCCAGCAGGGCGGTTGTACCGAGCACCTTGGCAGCCCGGCTTGGATCCTGCTCACCGGGCAGCTGGAGCACCAGCTGATCGTCGCCCACGGTCTGCAGAGTGGACTCCGCCACACCCAGGCCGTTGATCCGGCGGTCGAGCACGTCTTTGACGGCCTCGAGCTGCTCCTTGCCCACCGTCTTGATGCTGCCGGCGGGCATCACCTGCAGGGTCAGCTGGCTGCCGCCGCGCAGGTCAAGCCCCAGCTGCAGCGGTAGCAGCACCAGCGCCGCCACCGACGCGATCGCCAGGAAGGCGATGACCGGAACGGCCCAGAGTTGGCGTGCCATCTCAGACCTGACCGGCCTTGAGAGCCTTGGCCGCCTCGACGATCTGGTGAGGCTGAATGATCGTCAGGTTCTCCAGGGTGCCGTTGTAAGGCGTGGGGATGTCCTGGGAGGACAGGCGCACCGGGCGGGCGTCGAGGTCGTCGAAGCACTGCTCGGTGATCAGGGCCATCAGTTCGGCGCCGATGCCACCGGTCTTCATGCACTCCTCCACGATCAGCACCTTGTGGGTCTTGCGGATCGAGCGGCTGATGGTGGCCATGTCGAACGGCTTGAGGCTGATCAGATCGATCAGCTCCACGCTCACGCCCTCCTTCTCCAGCTGCTCCACCGCCTTGAGGCAGTGGTGGCGCATGCGTGAGTAGGTGAGGATCGTGACATCGCTGCCCTCCTTGACCAGATCCGCCTGGTCCAGGGCGCAGGTGTAGTCACCCTCGGGGATGTCCTCGGAGAGGTTGTAGAGCAGCACGTGCTCGAAGAAGAGCACCGGATTGTTATCGCGGATCGCAGCCTTCATCAGGCCCTTGGCATTGGTGGGGGTGCTCACCGCCACGATCTTGATGCCGGGCACGGCGTGGAAGTAGGCCTCCAGGCGCTGGCTGTGCTCGGCGCCGAGCTGGCGACCCACGCCACCGGGACCCCGCACCACGGTGGGAATCGTGAAGTTGCCGCCGCTGGTGTAGCGCAGCATCCCCATGTTGTTGGAGATCTGATTGAAGGCCAGCAGCAGGAAGCCCATGTTCATGCCCTCCACGATCGGCCGCAGGCCGGTCATGGCGGCGCCTACGGCCATGCCCGTGAAGGCGTTCTCGGCGATCGGCGTATCGAGCACGCGCAGCTCGCCGTACTTCTCGTAGAGGTCCTTGGTGACCTTGTAGGAGCCGCCGTACTGGCCCACGTCCTCGCCCATCACGCAGACGTGGGGATCGCGGGCCATCTCCTCGTCGATGGCCTCGCGCAGGGCATTGAACAGAAGCGTTTCTGCCACGGCGGAGGTTCAGTCCGGCTCAGGCCGGGCGCGGTTCCGGCGGAAGCCGGTGGTGCGGCCAACTTATCTCAACCGCCCGCGGCGAAGGTGGCGAGCAGAAGCACGGACAGCAGCATGCCGGGGGAGAGCAGCAGCACCAGCAGCTGCAGGTCGTGGCCGGTCATGGGCGCGGGAGCCGGATGGGCCTCAGGCTAGGCAGATTCCCGCTGTCGGCTAGGGCGTGTCTTCAGCTTCACGCCAACCGGGCATCAGGCTGCGGATGCAGGTGAGCAGCAGGCCCAGCCCAACGAAGGCGAAGGTGAACGTGGCCAGGAAGGTCATGCCCACGATCAGGGTCTTCATGAACACCGCGATGCTCTGGGCGAAGCGGGCGTCGTAGTGGGGCGGATGCTCGCCGTAGTAGCCCACCACGCGGCCCGAGAGCTGCAGGGCCAGCCAGGCGAAGCCGAAGCTGGTCAGCGAACCGCTCAGGAAGCTCAGCGGCCCCTTGCGCGGACGGGCGCCGGGCCCGGCCGGGCTGGGCTGCCCGGAAACGGGCTGTCCTGAAACTGACTGTCCTGAAA
>RFPK01000093.1 GCA_009926195.1 Synechococcaceae bacterium WB4_1_0192
CTGGCCAGCGATCCCAGCCGCACTCCGAGCCGCAAGGACCTCGAAGAGTGAGCCCAGCCACCACACAGACCGCCTGAGCCGGGCCACGGGCGTGGCAGGATCACGGCCCGTTTCCTCGCCCTGGTGCTGCGTTTCCCACGAGCCAGTCTGCTGATCGCAGCTCTGGGAGCAGCTACGGCGCTGATCGGCAGCGCCGCCAGGGCGGAGAACCAACAACTTCCGGTCGCGGCCGGCCCATCAGGATCCGGATCGTCGTCAGGCGTCGAGCCAGCCTCAGGCCCTTCAACGGCTGTTGTTGGAGCGGCTCCGGCAGCGGCTCCGCCTCCCGAAGGCGGGACCGAGGATCGGGGACGCCAGCTGATCGCGCCGACCCCGGCCCAGAGCCCGCCGCTCGAGATCAACCTGTCTGCCGACCAGCAGGGCTTCGACCTGCTGGCCAATCGCTTCGTCGCGACGGGCAACGTCCGGGTGCTGCTGTCCGGAGGTCGCCTGCTTGCCGACCGCCTGGAATACGAAGCCGCCACGCGCACCATCTATGCCAGTGGCCGGGTTCGCTTTCAGCGGGGCAGCCAGTATCTGCAGGCCAGTCGGCTGCGCTACAGCCTGCTGGAAGACAGCGGCGAGCTGGATGAGGTGTACGGCGTACTGGACCTCGACAGCAGCGCCCTTGACCTCAATCCTGAACAGTCCCCTTCGGCGCCGCTGCTGCCGCTCAGCTACTGGGAGCAGCTGGCCGCCCCGTTCACTGAGCCGATCAGCCTCAGCATTGAAGGCAACGCACCACCTGGGCAGGCCACGGCCAGGCAGAACGACGGGCGGCGAGCCCAGCCCCAGCCGGCCGGCATGGCCGGAGCGAAGGCCAGCGGCGCAGCACTGAGCGCGCAACCATTCGCCGGCAGCGACAGCAGCCAGCCAACGCTGCAGATCACTGCCATCTCCGCACAGACCGAGCGCCTGAGCGGGGTACCGATGCCCCTGGCGCTCGACGATTGGCGCATGCCGCCGGTGGCCCTGGCACCGGATGGCCAGACCATGGCCTGCCCCCCGCCGATTCCACCGGTGCCGGACTGGCATCCCTACCCCTGGGCCGCCACCCTCTGGGGCGGCCAGATGATCAGTGCCCAGTTCGACGACACCTTCATTTTCCGGGGCGACATGCGCCCGGACTATCTGCTGGGACTTGGCCTGAACCGCCGCCTGCTGAGGGCCGGACCGCTCGCCCTGGAATTCGATACGAATGCTCTCCTTCACCGCGAAGGAGCCCAGCCGGGCGGCGGCTACAACCAGAGCACGCCCTATGCCATCACACCGAGCCAGACCTACGGCGAATTCACCTGGGGACTGGGCCTGAGGGCCTGGCTGCAACCGTGGCTGAGCCTGGGCTTCGTGGAGGGGGTAAGCCTTTACACGGCACCCAGCAACTATGAAAAGACCTTCCGCCAGAACTACTCGACATTTCTGAACTATCTGGGCTTCGAAGTCGAGGCCTTGATGGCACCGGCGTGGTCGGTCGTCGGTCGCATTCACCACCGCTCGGGCGCCTATGGCACCTACGGCGGGGTCAAGGAGGGCAGCAATGCCTACCTGCTGGGCCTGCGCTACCGCTTCGGCTCTGAGCCGCCGAAGCGCCTGGGCGTGGCCATGGCACCGCCGGATGGCTGCCGAGGCGCAGACATCGCCGAACGGCTGCGTACACGCCCCTTGGCCGATCAACTCCAGCTGATCGCCTTCGGAAGCCCGCAACAGGCCACGGCCACTCCCGGCCCAATCAGCAGCGCCGGCCAGCCAGGGAACACGCCACTGCCGCCGGCCCAGCAGGAGCAGCTGCGCCGGGAGGCGATCGCCGCCACCGTGGATCAACGGGTGAGCAATCTGCAGTTCGAGCGGAGCTTCAGCGCCGAGCGACGCCTTGGGGTGACGGGGCAGGAGTACAGCACAGGTGCCCAGGAAGTGGCCTATGGCTCGGTTCAACCTGCCCAGACCCGTACGTTGCTGGTCAGCGAGAACAAGCAGCTGATCAAAGGCACCGTCAACCGATGGCGCATGCAGGCGAACAGGATCACAGTCACACCAAGCGGCTGGATTGCCGATCGCGTGGCCTTCAGCAACGACCCCTACACGCCTGCGCAGGCCTGGGTGGATGCGGCAGGGGTGAAGGCTCGGCTGGAAGCCAATGGCGACATCGTGATTCAGGCGGAGCGCAACCAGCTGATCCTGGAAGATCGCTTGCCCATTCCTCTGCAACGCAACCAACGCTTTGAGAAGAAGAGGGAGATTGAGAATCGCTGGGTCCTGGCATCCGATGGCCAAGACCGTGATGGTTCTTACATTGGCTACAATCTCAATCCGATTTCCGTAGGCAGCTCAGGGAGCCTCAATCTCCAGCCCCAGTTCATGGTGCGGCGGGCATTAGATGGCACCACCGACAGCTATGTGCTCCCCGGCCAATCAGCCGGAGATCCCGCGAGCTCCCAACCAACACGAATCGGCGACCTGTTCGGCCTGCTGGCCAAATACCAAGGCAACCTTTTCGGCTTCAAAACCGAGGCGACAGCAGACATTTCCACCTTTGATCCCAGCAACTTCGCTAACGGCACCCGCAGCTGGGGCAACATGACGAGCGAAATCAAGCTGCCGCTGCTCGGCGTTGCCACAGCGCGGGGCTTCGCCGCATACCGCTACCGCGTCTGGAATGGCTCCCTGGGCGAGCAGGACGTGTACTCAGCCGTTGGGGCGTCGGTGGAACAGACCGTTGCGCTGCCCAATCTGGGCGCGATGAGTCATCAGCTGTTCTGGCGCGCTGGCGCCGGCAACTTCCAAGGAAACGACTTCAATACAACCAACCTTGGTGATCTATGGCGCGGCACACTCGTTGCATCGCTGAACAGCAGCCTACCGATCTGGACAGGGAAAGCCCTGCCGCCCGGACCGGAATCAGCCACGCGGTTCAGCCCGGTACCGATCGTGCCCGGCCTGGTCCTCAACACCAACACCAGCCTGAACCTTGCCTATTACAGCGACGGCACCTACCAGAATCTGTTCAGCATCAGTGGCGGACCAACGCTGACACTGGGTCACCTACAGCGCAACTTCCTGGATTACACACAACTGACGATCACCGGTGGCGGCACCCTGCGCGAAGGCCTGAGTCCGTTCAGCTTCGATCGAGCGGTCGACCTGAGCACCGTGGGCATCGGTCTGACCCAGCAGCTGGTGGGTCCGCTGCTGCTGAACGGCGGTGTAGCGCTGAATGTCGACCCCAACTCCGGCTACTTTGGCGACACGGTTGGCGCTTACGTGGAATTGCGCTGGCAACGTCGCGCCTATGAGTTCGCCATCTACTACAGCCCCTATGAGCAGATCGGCGGCATCCGCGTGAAACTCAACGATTTCAACTTCAGCGGCACCGGCATTCCCTTCGTGCCCTACACACCAGCCAACCTGGCCAACGACCCCGCTGCGATTCAACGGCGCGGATTCTGAACGGGAGGGATCAGCGGCAATGGTGGCGGGCCCTCTTCAGCACCGCCGATCATCAGAGCACTGCCGGTGATGTCAGCCCCCACAAGCACAGCGCCTTCAACCTGCACTCCCGGGGTGAGAGCCTGAATCACCACCGCATCGCTGAGGTCAGCGCCGCGCAGATCGGCATCGCTGAGATCCGCATTGCTGAGCCGCGCCCCCTCCAGATGGGCGCTGCGAAGATCGGCCCCGCTGAGGTCGGCGCCTTCCAGGTTGCTGCCGCGCAGGTCGGCGCCGCGCAGGTCCGCCTCGCGCAGATCGACACCGATCAGCAGCAGGCCGCGCAGATCGCGACCGCGCAGATCACAGCCCCGGCAACCACTCCAGGGCTGCACGGGCAGGGGCTCCGCCCGCACCGGCAACAGCGCCGACAACGGCAGCAGTGCTGCCAAGTGCAGCAGCAGCAATGGCCGCAGCCTCAGCCGCTCCGGCAGGCCTCCCAGTTCTCGCATCCACCGCCCCCGAAAGGTCCACCCCCTTGATAGACAGTTGCGCAACCGGCCGCCACATGCCGGTGCGGATCGGGCCGGGATGCGCTCAGGCAGCCGCGAACCCGCTCAGATAGGGCAGACGAGATGCGGTGCTGCGCAGGCCGGCATCATTGGCCACCAGCTGACCCGTGGCATCCCACTGACCGCTGACCAGCATCTGGCGTGGTCCGCCCGCCAGCTCCAGCTCCCAGACCCGATCCGCGCCCTGCAAGCGCGCCGCAGCCACATCGAGCTCAAAGGGCTCGGCCGGCGCGGCGGCGGCGGCCTCCTGAATCGCCAGCATCTGCTCATGGCCGGCCACCAGGCAGGGAATCCCCAGCGCCAGGCAGTTGCCATGGAAGATCTCGGCGAAGCTCTCGCCCACCACGGCGCGGATTCCCCAGCGCATCAGTGCCTGCGGTGCGTGCTCGCGACTCGAACCGCAGCCGAAGTTGCGGTTGACCAGAAGGATCGTCGCACCCTGATGCTCGGGACGATCAAAGGGATGCGGGCCGGCGACAGCCTGAGCGAGTTCGGCGCGATCGTCGGCGAAGGCAGCCGGGCCGAGGGCATCGAAGGTGACGCACTTGAGGAAACGGGCCGGAATGATCCGATCGGTATCGATGTCATCACCGCGAACCACAACGGTGGTGCCGCACACCGCTGTGATCGGGCCGGAGGGGAAGGGAGCGGGACTGGTCATGGCTGGGGCCGGGCGGGAGCGGTCTGAGAGCGGAGGTCGGAGGGACTGGGCAAGCCTGCAGGCAGTGCCGGGAGGGCGAAGATCAGGCCTGTAGCAGCTCGCGCACGTCGCTGACGCGGCCGGTGATGGCAGCGGCGGCCACCATGGCCGGACTCATCAACAGGGTGCGACCACTGGCGGACCCCTGACGACCCTTGAAATTGCGGTTGGAGGAGCTGGCGCTGATCTGGCGGCCCTCCAGGCGATCGGGATTCATCGCCAGGCACATCGAGCAGCCGGGTTCACGCCACTCAAAACCAGCGGCCACGAACACCTGGTCGAGCCCCTCGGCCTCGGCGGCCGCGGCCACCTGCTCGCTGCCGGGCACCACGAAGGCCTTGATGCCTGGTGCCACCTGCCGCCCCTTCGCGACCGCAGCGGCGGCCTGGAGATCACTGAGGCGACCGTTGGTGCAGCTGCCGATGAAGCACACATCCACCGGCGTCCCGGCGATCGGTGCGCCGGGCTGCAGATCCATGTAGCGGTAGGCCTCTTCCGCCAGGGGCCGCTCGTCCGGTTCGGTCTGCTCCAGGGTCGGCACCGTTTCGTCCACACCGATGCCCTGGCCCGGGGTGATGCCCCAGGTCACGGTGGGGGCGATGGCGGCGGCATCGAAGCGCACCTCGTCGTCGAAGACGGCATCAGCGCCGCTGGCCAGGCTGCTCCACCAGGCGACGGCGCGATCCCAGGCCTCACCGCTGGGAGCGAACGGGCGGCCCTGGAGGTAGTCGAAGGTGGTCCGGTCGGGGTTGACGTAGCCGCAACGCGCACCGCCCTCGATCGCCATGTTGCACAGGGTCATGCGCTCCTCCATCGAGAGCGCCTCGATCGCCGGACCGGCGAACTCGTAGGCATAGCCCACGCCGCCCTTGACGCCGAGGGTGCGGATCACATGCAGCACCAGATCCTTGGCGTAGACCCCCGGCTGCAGCTGACCATCCACCCAGATGCGCCGCACCCTGAGCTTGCCCATCGCCAGGCTCTGGCTGGCGAGCACGTCGCGCACCTGGCTGGTGCCGATGCCGAAGGCGATCGCCCCGAAGGCGCCGTGGGTGGAGGTGTGGGAGTCGCCGCAGGCGACGGTCATGCCCGGCTGGGTGAGGCCCAGCTCCGGGGCGATCACGTGCACGATCCCCTGGCGGCCGCTGCCGAGGCCGTGCAGGGTGATGCCGTGCGCGGCGCAGTTGGCCTCGAGCGTGGCCAGCATCTCCTCCGCCAGCGGATCGGCGAAGGGCCGCGCCTGGGAGGTGGTGGGCACGATGTGATCCACCGTGGCCACGGTGCGCTCGGGGTGGCGCACGCTCAGGCCCAGGTCCTTGAGGCCGGCAAAGGCCTGCGGGCTGGTCACCTCATGGATCAGGTGCAGGCCGATGAACAGCTGGCTGGAGCCGCCGGGCAGCTCGGCGACCCGGTGCAGATCCCAGACCTTGTCGTAAAGGGTGCCGGCGCTCACGGATGCCCCTGAAACAGGAATCGACGAGCCTAGGCGGCCGGGGCCACCCTCAGAAGCCGCCGCCGCAGTCGGTCAAGTGCCTCACCGGTGCTGAGGGTCTGAATCCAGTGGCGACCGCGGCCGGAACCGAAGCGCACCCCCTCGCTGTGGCAGCCATCCGGGCCGGCAACAGCGAGATGCACCAGCCCCACCGGCTTCTCGTCGCTGCCGCCACCAGGACCGGCGACCCCGGTGATAGCCAGGGCCCAATCGGCACCGGTGCAACGGCGGGCACCCTCGGCCATTGCCAGGGCCACCGGATCACTGACGGCGCCATGGGCCTCCAGCAGCTCGGCCGGCACCCCCAGCAGGGCCTGCTTGACGGGATTGGCATAGGCGATCACACCGCCCAGAAAGCCATCCGAGGCGCCGGGCACCGCCGCCAGTGCGGCTCCCAGGCCGCCGCCGGTGCAGCTCTCGGCCACCGCCAGGGTCTGGCCCCGCTCGCGCAGCAGCCGCAGCACCACGGCGGCGAGGCTGTCCTCATCGGCACCGAAGCAGGCCGCTCCAGCCCGGGCGCGGATCTCGGCCTCCACAGGGGCCAGCAGCGCCTCGGCCTCGGCGGGGCTGGCGGCGTGGGCTGTGAGGCGCAGCTTCACCTCGCCGGCACCGGCATAGGGGGCCACGGATCGCGCCCCGGGCGGCGCCGCCCCACAGGCCGCACAGCCGAAGAAAAGCTGAATTCGCTTGACAGATTTCACCCCCCCAAAAAAATAGATATGCACAATTGCCAATTTTCAATCATGGCCGAAATGCGGTATCCAGAATTCAGGCAAAAGCTCATCCGACTCGTGCGCGAAGTCGTGACACAGCTGCCGGAGTCGCGCCCCGCAGCGCGGGAGCTTGCGATGCAACTGGGGCACGAATCAAGCAATGGAGATCCCTGTGAGTCGCTTTTCCTATTTAGCAGTGCAGTGCTTAGGAATGCTTCCAATTCATCCGCAGCACAAGGCTTTCAAGAGCAGCTTGAGAATCTCGCGGAACATGCAAACCACGCAACATCTCATGGTTGCGACCAGAGGCAATTTGAAGCTTGGAAGTACGGTGGAGATCTAGAAAAAGCGATCCAGGAAGCACTCAAGTAAGCAGATGCACTCGGGCAGAACTCGAATAACTAGAGCGAAACAATCCCTTCCCCCTCAGTAGATCTCTGCTGCTCCTGACGCGGATCCAGCCTGGCCCTGCGCACGCGGGGCCAGGCCCAGTCGGCCGCAGCAAGGCCGCCTGCTGGGCTGGGCCTCGCTGCGGCCCTGCCGCTGGCTGCGGCGGATGCTCAGCCGGGCGCGGCCAGGGCCAGGCGCAGGCGGTTGAGGGCTTCGCCGATGCTCAG
>RFPK01000094.1 GCA_009926195.1 Synechococcaceae bacterium WB4_1_0192
ATCCAGATCTGCCTGGGCAAGCTGGCGGTGTACACACTGTGCGCCGGCCTCAATCCCGAGCGGGTGCTGGCAGTAGCCCTCGATGTCGGGACCAACCGCGACAGCCTGCTGGCGGATCCGCTTTACCCAGGCCTGCGACAGGGACGACTTGACGGTGACGACTACCTGGCCTTCGTCGATGAATTCGTCGAGGCTGTACGACTGGAATGTCCGGGCGCCTGTCTGCACTGGGAGGACTTCGGCACGGCCCATGCACGCCTGCTGCTGGATCGCCACCGCGAGACGCTCCCGAGCTTCAACGACGACATCCAGGGCACCAGCGGCGTGGCCAGTGCAGCCGTTCTCGCAGCCTGCAGGGGCCTGAACCAGACGCTGCAGGACCAGCGCATCGTGATCTTCGGAGCGGGCACGGCCGGCTGCGGCATCGGCGAAGGATTGGTGCGGCTTCTGCAAGGGGAAGGGCTCAGCCCGCAGGAGGCCCGCGATCGCATCTGGGCGATCGATCGGCCGGGGCTCCTGATCGATTCGATGCAGGATCTCGCGCCCGCAGCCGCCGGCCTGGCGCGCCGCGCCGCCGAGGTGGCCGACTGGAGCCGGGACCCCAGCGGGCGGATCAGCCTCGAGACGGTGGTGGAGCACGTGCATCCCACGGTGCTGATCGGCACCTCCACCGTGACCGGGGCCTTCCATCAGGACCTGGTGCAGACCATGGCAACCCATTGCCCGCGGCCGGTGATCCTGCCCCTCTCCAACCCCACCACCCTGGCGGAAGCCTGTCCGGAGGACCTGCTGCGCTGGACCGATGGCCGCGCCCTGGTGGCCACGGGCAGCCCCTTCGCGCCGGTGTCACGGCCGGAGGGTCTGCGCACGATCGGGCAGTGCAACAACTGTTTCCTGTTCCCCGGTCTGGGCTTTGCCGCCGTCGCCGTGGGTCTGAGCCGGATCAGCGACGCCATGATCGATGCAGGGCTGCAGGCCCTGGCGGCCCAGATCCCCGCCAGCCGCGATGCCAATGCTGCCCTGATGCCCTCCCTGCGCGAGGCCACGGCGGTCGGTGAAGCCGTTGCCCGGGCCGTGGCCCTGGTGGGGGTGGAGCAAGGGTTGGCCCGACTGGCGGTCACGCCGGAGCAAGCCTTGGAGCGCCTTGGGCAGGCCCGCTGGCGCCCGGCCTATCCGGCTGTTCTCCCTAGTGGAGGATGAGCAGCACCAGCAGGGCGATGACCCCCACCACCAGGGCGAGCACACCCAGCGCGGCCAGGGCGGCAAGGACGATCGTGACCTTGCGGGTCGTGTGGGGAAACAGCAAGTAGGCGATCAACCCCAGGGCCAGAGGCCAGAACGGCGGCAACAGCAGGCACACCGGCGCGCTTCCTCCAACTCCCGCTCCAGCTGCCGTGGACGGCCAGCGTCAGCAGGGGCTGCAGTGAACAGCAGGCGATTGCCGGCCGCCGCCACGGTGTTCCAGATGCGCTTCACCACCGCAGGCTCTTCCACGACAGCGACCGCCCCATCAGTACAACCAGGATCGCGAAACAACGTTTCACCAAGCCAGTCACCAAGCCAGCCGCGCCAGAAGCTGGCGCCGATCGATCCAGGGGACTGGCCGGCAACAGCACCAGCCTGAACCCAAAGGGTGACGTTTTGCACCGCCGCCGGACCAGGACGGACCAGAGGCCTTAAGGTTTTCTTTGGCTTTCAAGTGGATGGGTTCGGTGTACGACAGCCACCCGGTGTTGCAGGCTATGCGGCACGAGCTGCACGAGCGGCGTCAGCGCTATCAGCACCAGCCCTGTGAGTTCAACCGCTATCAGCTCGTCCGTATCGAACGGCGCATCGCCGAGGCCTGCCCGGATCTGCTCAGCCGCGGCTGAAGCGCCTGTGCCGGCCGCAGCGCCGATGCGGATCGAGACCCTCCCGGGCTGCCGTCTGTTGATCGGTCGCTATCCGGCCTTCGACTACGACGCCAGCGGTGGCGGCGGCGCCGGGAGCGGCCAGACCGGGGGCGGAGCCCTGGAATTCACGGCCGAGAGCCTGAACGTGCCGCCTCTGAACGGGGCCAGCACCCGCTTTCTGGGCTTGCCCCTGCCACCGGGGCTGGAGATCGCGATCACGGCACAGAAACTGGCCGGGACCTGGCAGCCGGAGACAGGGCTGGTCAACCTGGAGTTCCAGGCGCGCTTCCGCTTCCGCATCGGCATGGGCACCCTCGATCTCTACCGGGCGCCGGATCTCCGGATCGCCTGCACGCTGACGACGGGGACCGGCGCCGGGCAGCGGCATCGCGCCGAGGGGCAAGCCCTGGATCAGCGAGGAGAGGGAGTGCTGGTGGGGCTGGCCACGGTGCCTCTGAGCGGCGATGCCTGGCTGGATCGCTTCCTCGGCCTGCCCGATGAGGCCCTGGCGGTGCTCCATTGCCGGATCCATCGAACAGCATGAACGGCTGCACACCGGCCCAGGCGAACCAGCAAGGGCGCGGCCGGTTCGCATCAGTGACCGGAGCCATCAGGCCACTGATCCTGCTGGCTCTGGTGCTGCTTCCGCTGACACTCCCGGCCAAGGCTCAGGCCGAACCATGGGCGCCAGGACAGGAGCCTGCGGCCAGCGAAAGCCGCAGGACCACGGCAGCCGAAGCCCTGGCCCTGGAAACCCTGCGCCGTCAACCGGCGACAGCGGAACAGCGACGCCGATACCTGAACGCGGCCCAGGAACTGCTGGAGCGGTTCTGGACGCCACGCCAACCGGTCAGGCTGCTGCTGGCCGGCGAGCGCGCCAGTGGCTGCGGAGCGCCCGTGGTGCAACATCCCATGGCCTTCTACTGCCCGGAGAGCCGCGAGATCGGCCTTGCCCTTGATCTGCGCCGCAGCATCCGCGCTGCCCGAGGCCGGAGCGACCAGGATCTGCTGCTGCTGGAGCTGGCGATCCTGGCCCACGAGTGGGGGCACCACATCAACCGTGAGCAGGGCCTCGGGCCCTACCGCGGTGGTCTTGGCCTGACGGCACGCCAGGAGGAGCTGGCCGCTGACTGGCGCACCGGCATCCTGATCGGCTGGCTGCTGCGCACGGGGGCGATCGGCGTCGACGATTTCACGCAGACCGCCAACCTGCTGTTCGAAATGGGCGACTACGAGCGGCTGGCCCCGCAGCACCATGGTTATCCCAGAGACCGCTTCGACGCCCTGATCCGCGGCATGGGTAGCCAGATCCGGCCAGGGCAGCAGCTGGGGAGCTGGAGCGTCGACACCGCCGAAACCTTCAGCCGCCCCCTGAGCGCAGACGGGGGCATACGGCTGTATGACGTGCGCCGATTCGAGATCAACCGGGAGGGCCAGATCACCACAAACCTGCTCGGAGGCCTGCTGGGGGCCGCCAGCTGCCTCTGGGGAAGCCGCGAGCAGTGCCTGGGGATGGCGCTGCAACAGGGGAAGGGGCGCGCCGATGGCCGTTACACGCAGCGGCGGCTGACGCTGCATTGCGCGGCAGGTCGCTTTGATGTCAGCGATGACGCCTTTGAGGAGCAACCGCTCGGCCGGGATGGCAAGGGGCAGGCGGCCGTGCTGGCGGCACGGGATTGTCCAGCCAGTGCCGACCGGCTCAGGGCAGGCGGAAGCTGAGCTCGAGGATCAGACGCTCGGCCAGGCGAGGGTCGATGGCCCGGAACTGAGCGATCGCACGACGGCGCTGCTCAGGCGTCAGGTGGCGCAGATCGGCCACGGCCAGGTCCAGACAACGGCGATCCAGATCCAGATTCACAGCGGTTCTTCAACGGCCGGATCACAGCGCCGCCGACGCCGGCCGGCCAGTGGCGGTGGTCAGATCAGCAGCTTGCCCTGGCAGCCTTGCGTGCGATCGGCTGAGGCGGTCGGCCCCCAGCCGGTTTGCTACGAGGTGTGACCTGACCGGCCAGCCGGGGCCGTTGATCTCCTAGCAACGGCTTCATGCCTTGTGGTTGGCAGTGGGCTTCTTCGTTCAACTCACAGAAGCCATCGCTGCGCGTCAGTCGCTGCTGATGACCGGGCTGGATCCGAACCCGGAGATGCTGCAGAGCTGGGCGCAGCGGCGCGGCATGGCCAACCGCTCCTTCCTCAGCCAGGCACGCCACTGGATCAAGGCGGTTGTTGAGGAAACCAGCCCGCACGTCTGCGCGATCAAGGCCAGCCTGGGCTTCTATCAGGCGCTCGGCCCGCTGGGCCTTGAGCTGCTTCTGGAAGTACGCGACCTGGTGCCGCGCGATCTGCCGCTGATCATCGATGCCAAGCACGGTGATCTCAACTCCTCCACGGCGCTGGCCCACTACCTGTTCCGCGATCTGGCGGTGGATGCCGTCACCCTCTCGCCCCTGGCCGGGCAGGACATCGCCGCACCATTTCTGCTTTACGCCGACAAGGCGGTGGTGATCACCTGCCGCAGCTCCAACCCGGCCGCCAAGCGCATCCAGTACCACCCGAGCGAAGCCGATCCGCTGTTTCTGCAGATCGTGCGCGAGTGCCAGCTCTGGGGGACGCCGGACCAACTGTTGCTGGAGGTCGGCACCAGCGATCCGGCGGTGCTCGCCCAGGTGCGGGCGGCGGCACCGGAACGGGTTCTGATGCTGCGCAGCATCTGGAGCGAAGAAGAACGACTCGACGGATTGCTCAAGGCTGGGCTCAATGCCACGGCGGACGGCCTGCTGCTACCCCTGCCACAGAACCTCCTGGTGGAGGACGATCTGGGCGATCAGGCCGCGGCGGTCAAGGCGATGATCAACCGCAGGCGCGAGCGCTGGCTGGTGCAACAGCCCCGGCAGCCGGCCGAGAGCTGCACCGTCTGGCTGCCGGGGGTTGAACCGGATCCGGCGACCGCTGCAGCTGGACGGAAGCCGGGGACTGATCCGTTGGAGGGCCTGATCCTCGACCTGTTCGACATCGGCTGCCTGCTGTTCGGTGAGTACGTCCAGGCCTCAGGGGCGGTGTTCAACTACTACGTCGACCTGCGCCAGATCATCTCGGATCCGAACCTGTTCCACCGGGTTCTACACAGCTATTGCGATCTGCTCGCGCCAGTGGACTTCGATCGGATCGCCGGGATTCCCTACGGCTCTCTGCCGACGGCCACCGGCCTGTCGCTGCAGCTGCATAAACCATTGATCTATCCTCGCAAGGAGGTGAAGGCCCACGGCGCCCGGCGTCTGATCGAGGGCGACTTCAACGAGGGCGACACGGTGGTGGTGGTGGACGACATCCTGATCACCGGTGGCAGCGTTCTGGAGGGGATCCAGAAGCTGGAGAGCTCCGGCCTGGTGGTGCGCGATGTGGTGGTGTTCATCGACCATGGCGGCAGCCGCGACCGCCAGGCCCGGGAACGCCTGGCTGCGCAGGGCTACCGCTGCCACGCCGTGCTCGACATCGAGCGGATCACGGCGGTGCTGCTGGCGGCAGGCCGGTTGTCGCCGGAGCAGGCGGCGTTGTTGGCCTGAACCGTGAGCGAAACGCCGATCGTCGTTGCCGAGGGGCTGAGCAAGAGCTTCCGGGTTCCGCTCAAGCAGCCAGGTCTGGCCGGCACGCTACGTCACCTGCTGCACCGAGAGCATCGCGATGTTGCAGCCGTGCAGGGGCTCAACTTCACGATTGCACCTGGGGAGATGGTGGGCTTTCTCGGACCGAACGGCGCCGGTAAGACCACCACCCTGAAAATGCTCAGCGGCCTGATCCACCCCAGCGCCGGCCGTGTGACGGTGGCGGGCTGTGTGCCGTTCAGGCGCCAGGAAAGGTTCCTGCGCCAGATCACCCTGGTGATGGGCAACCGCCAGCAGCTGATCTGGGATCTGCCGCCCCTCGATTCCCTGCGGGTCAATGCCGCCGTCTACGGCCTCGACGAACAGGAAGCCCGACGCCGCATCGTTGAACTGGCGGAGATGCTGGAGCTGGGGGAGGAACTGACGCGGCCGGTACGCAAGCTCTCGCTCGGCCAGCGCATGAAGGCGGAATTGCTCGCGGCACTGCTGCATCGCCCGGCGGTCCTGTTCCTCGATGAACCCACGCTCGGTCTGGACGTGAATGCGCAGGTGCGGGTGCGCGACTTTCTGGCCGACTACAACCGCCGCACGGGCGCCACCGTGCTGCTCACCAGCCATTACATGGGCGACATCACCGCGCTGTGCGAACGGGTGCTGCTGATCCATGACGGTCAGCTGTTCCACGATGGGTCGCTGGATGCACTCACCAGCCGGCTGGCTCCCTGCCGGGAGGTGCGCCTGGAGCTGAGGCAGCTCCTGCCTGCAGGCAGCTTCCAGGGCTACGGCACGGTGGAGGAGCACAACGGCCATCAGCTGCGGCTGCTGATCCCCCGCCAGGAGCTGACTGAGCGGATCAGCACCCTGCTGACACGGTTTGAGGTGGTGGATCTGGAGGTGCGGGACCCGCCGATCGAAGAGCTCATCGGTGCCCTGTTTCGGGATCGGGGAGGCAGCCAGGCGCCGCCTAGCGTTGACGCCCCATCCAAACCACCGTCGCCGGACCCCTGATGCGCGACCAGGCCCCCGCAACACAGCCGGTCCATCCCGGTGTGCACTGCCACCTTGCGTTCCCTGGCCGACGGAGCCGCCGGCTCGGCGCCGCCATGGTGGCTGCGACGCTGCTGAGCGCTGCGCCGGCCCGGGCGATCGAGGAGGTGGTGCTCAAGCTGCCGCTACTTCAGAACACCTTTCGGTTGAAGGTCAGTGAGCTGGGCTCCAGCGAAGCCCTGCTGCGCGGCAACAGCGACCTGGCCGAGCTGGATCGCGCCAGCGACGGCAGAATCGGCCGACAGCTGCAGGCGCTTCTGACCAAGCCACTGCCAATCGACCTCGGCCGGGCCACCGAGCAGGCAGTGGGAACGCCGATGCTGGAACAGGCGATGCTCGTCCTCTCCAGCCTTGGCACCGTGGAGGGGGCCCAGCAGGATCTGACCGGCGCCGAGCTCAATCAGGCCCTTCAGAGGGCTTCGGCCGCCGGGCCGTTGACCCTGCTCAGCCTGATCAAGGCCATTCCTGGTCAGCGGGTGACCCTGGATCTGGGGGAGCTGGGCAAACGACTGGAGCGCATGGTGCAACAGCGCGATGAAGCCGATGCGCTGATGGCCGCATCGACCGCTGCCGCACCGGCGACAACCGCTGCGCCACAGGCCGTGCGGCGCAGCGAGATGGAACTGCCGGTGGCCCACCGACCCGGCAGGCCGCTCCAGCTGGTGGTACTGGAACCCCGCAGTGGAGGCAATGGCCGACTCGTGCTGATCTCCCACGGCCTCTGGGATTCACCCAGCAGCTTCGAAGGCTGGGCTCAGCTGCTGGCCGCCAACGGGTACAGCGTGGTGCTGCCCCGCCATCCAGGCAGCGACCACGACCAGCAGCAGGCGATGCTCTCGGGTCAGGCCCCTCCGCCAGGCCCCGACGAACTGAAGCTGCGGCCGAAGGACATCAGCGCCGTGATCGACGCGCTGACCAGCCGCCAGCTCAGCCTGGCCGGGCCCGTTCAGACCGACCGGGTGGTGGTGGTCG
>RFPK01000095.1 GCA_009926195.1 Synechococcaceae bacterium WB4_1_0192
GCTCTGCTTCGGCACCGCCAGGGTCATCACGGCCACGTTGGCCGCCTCGGAGGCGCCGGTGATCGGCGGAAAGGGACGTGTGGCGGCCGCCACACCGGGAGCGTTGGTCTGGATGCTGCGCAGGAACTCGGCGCCACTGCCCACCTGGGCCAGCTCCCCGCTCTGATAGAGGCGAAGGCGCGGCGGCCGGCGGGGCTGTTGAACGCCGCCCGCTGCCGGGAATCGAGCAGGGTCACCTCCATCTGGACCAGGCTTTCGAGCAGTTCGGCCGAGTCGTCCGGCACCACGGTCACGAACAGGGCGTAGCGGCCGGTGCGGCGTCGGACCGCCTCGGCGTAGGCCGGAAGGTCGCGCCAGTGGCGCGGCGGGGCGCTGTAGCCCGCCTGGCGCAGCAGGCGGGTATTGGCCAGGGTGATGCGGGCGGTGAGGTACCAGGGAATCGCGAACTGATGGCTGACACCATCAGGCCCGGGACTGCGGCCCGCCTGCCAGATCCGCGGCAGATAGGACCGCTCGGCACCGGCGGGCAACACGGGATCGAGGGGCAGCAGGCCCCCCTTGCTGGCCAGGTTGGCGGCGAACAGGGGATTGAGGTTCACCACATCGGGAGCCGTGCGGGCGAACACCGCCGCCAGCAGCTTGCGCTCCACCGACGCCCAGGGCACATCGGTCCAGACCACGTCGGTGCCGGGGTGGCGCCGCTCCCAGTCGGCGATGGCGGCCTGGATGAAGCCGTTGAACTTCGGGGCCAGATCCAGGGTCCAGAACTGGATCGTGCGCACGGGCGCGGTGGCAGCAGGCCGGGGCGCTCGGCAGGCACTCAGAGCGGTGGCGACACCGGCAATGGCCAGGCCGGTGGCCGCCACCAGGGCTGCCAGCCGTCGTCGGGAACCGGCACCGGGACGGCCCGGCACACCCTTCCAGCCGATGCGCAACACCATCGACCGCCGCTCCATCGCGTTCATCCCCGCCATCCCACCACCTGGCGCCAGCGCAGCAGCAACAGCGAACAGACCAGCGGAGCCAACAGGGCGGTGACCAGACTCTGCGCCACCAGGGTGTGCCATCCGGCCAGCGGGAGCGGCAGCGCTCCCTGCCAGAACAACTGCAGCATCAGGCTCAGACCGAGCGCCAACGCTCCCAGCAGGGCCAGCAGACCGAGGCTGAAACTGCGCTCGATCGGGGCACCGCGGCGGCCGATGCGGCCCCACCACCAGCCGAGCAGCACCAACACCGGCACCTGGCTGGCGTCGCCGCTGTGCAGAGCATCCAGCACCAGACCGAGGGCGGCACCGGCAACGGCGCCCGAACCGGGACCATCCACCAGCGCCCAGGGCAGCAGCCAGAGCACGGCCCAGCTGGGCGCCACACCGGCGATCTTGAGGAAGGCCGGCGAGGCGAGGCTGAGCAGCGGCACGGCCAGACCCGTGGCCCCACACCAGCCCTGTCGATGCAACACACCCATGCTCAGCGGGTCACGACCTGAACCCAGTCCACCGCATCCACCGGGGCACTGAGCTGAACCAGTCCCTCAGGGGCCGGAACCGCCTGTTCATCGAGGGTCTGCACCACGCCGATCGTGAGATTGGGGGGCAACAGGGTGCTGGCCGGGGAGGTGGTGACCACGTCACCAGGGCGCACACCTGGATCCTTCTCCAGAAAGACCAGGCGCGGCCGGGCTGTTCCCAGACCGATCAGCAAGGCGTGCTGCTGGGTGCGACCCACCCAGACACCGATGCGGCTGGAGCCATCGGTGAGCAGCACCACCCGCGCCGTGGTGGGGGTAGTGCTGGCAACACGCCCGAGCAGCCCACCGGGAGCCAGCACGGCATCGCCGGCGGCAATGCCATCGCGGCGACCCTTGCCGAGCTCCAGCTGCTGCCACCAGCCGGCGGGCTCCCGGGAAATCACGGGGGCGCTCACCAGGGTCTGGCCGGCGCGATCGAGCTGCAGCATCTGACGCAGGCGCTGGTTATCGCGCTCCAGCTCGACCAGCCGCGCCTGATCGGAGAGACGCTGACCGGAGCGCAGCCATTCGGACTGGGCGGAACCGGGCCAGAACGGACGGCTCAGCAGGGCATAGGCATCCAGAAGGAAGGCTCCCTTGCTCAGCCGCACCCCAAGCAGCGCCGCCACCAGCAGCCACCAGGGCCAGGCCGCGGCGATCTTGTGCAGGGTGGGGACGCGGAACCAGCGCCCGGGCATCGCGTTCAGGCGGCGGTCCTGGAGAAGTCAGGCGTGTCGAGGACCCGCTCCAGACGCTTGTAGTCCTCCAGCACCTGGCCGCAGCCATTGACCACGCACAGCAGCGGGTCTTCAGCCACGTGAACCAGGATTCCGGTCTCGTGGCTGATCAGATCGCTGATGCCACGCACCAGGGCGCCGCCACCGGCAAGCATGATGCCGCGATCCACGATGTCGGCAGCCAGCTCGGGCGGGGTGCGCTCCAGCGTGCGCTTGACGGCCTCGACGATCACGTTCAGGGGCTCGGCCATGGCCTCACGCACGTCACCGGCACGGACGTTGATGGTTCGCGGCAGACCCGACAGCAGGTGCAGACCGCGCACATCCATGGCGGTCTCGTCATGGGCCGCATCGGGGAAGGCGGAGCCGATGCGGATCTTGATGTCCTCGGCGGTGCGCTCACCCACCACCAGGTTGTGCACCTTCTTGAGGTAGACGGTGATGGCGTCGCTGAGCTCATCGCCGGCCACCCGCACCGATTCGCTGAGCACGGTGCCGCCGAGCGACAGCACGGCCACCTCGGTGGTACCGCCGCCGATGTCCACGATCATCGTGCCGACCGGCTCGGTGACCGGCAGGCCAGCGCCGATGGCGGCTGCCACCGGTTCATCGATCAGGTGCACCTCGCGGGCGCCGGCCAGGCCGGCCTCGCGCACGGCGCGGCGCTCCACGCCGGTGACACCGCTGGGGATGCCGATCACGAGGCGGGGCGCCACGATGCCACGCCCCTCATTGCCCTTGCGGATGAACGACTTGATCATCTGCTCGGCGGCGTCGAAGTCGGCGATGACGCCGTCGCGCAGCGGGCGCACGGCCCGGATGTTGCCGGGGGTGCGGCCGAGCATCAGCTTGGCCTCGTCACCCACCGCCAGGGGAACACCGCGCTCCAGGTCGAGGGCCACCACCGAGGGCTCCTGCAGCACGATGCCCTTGCCGGACACGTACATCAGCGTGTTGGCGGTCCCCAGATCGATGCCGATGTCGCGGGAGAGCTGGAATCGTCTGAAGAACACAGCGGAGCCGCGAAGCGGCGCGAATCATAGAAGGATTGTGCGTTCCCGCCTGCCGACCTGACCAGAGGGGGACCGGGTGGAACAACCGGGCCCAAGGGTGGAACTCTCCCAACGAAGCAGCCCACCGGGAGCTGCATCATTGATCCAACGCTTTTCAGGAGAACGCCATGGGCGTCAATTCCGTAACCCTCGTCGGCCGGGCCGGCCGCGACCCCGAGGTCCGCTACTTCGAGTCCGGCAGCATGGTGGCGAACCTCACCATGGCCGTGAACCGCCGCAGCCGCGACGACGAGCCCGACTGGTTCAACCTCGAGATCTGGGGCAAGCAGGCCCAGGTGGCGGCTGATTATGTCCGCAAGGGCTCGCTGCTGGGCATCATCGGCAGCTTCAAGCTCGACCGCTGGACCGACCGCGCCACCGGCGAGGAGCGCACCAAGCCGGTGATCCGCGTCGACCGGCTCGAACTGCTCGGCTCCAAGCGCGATGCCGAAGCCGGTGGTGGCTACGGCGGCGGCGGCGGCAGCTTCGGTGGCGGCTACGGCGGCGGCGAACCCAGCGAAGAGGAAGTGCCGTTCTGAGGGGTCGACCCTGGAGTGGGTGCTGCGCTCAACTGACGGGACAGCGCAGCGCTCCAGGACCGATCCGCGCGCTGATGAGTGGCTGATCAGTGCGAGGTGTTGCGGCGCTTCCAGATGCGCAGGCCGAGCCAGACCGCACCGGCCACGATCGCCAGGGCGATCAGCTTGTTGACGACGCCCTCGACAGGCTTGACCCAGGCGAGCACCTGATTCCAGTGGCTGCCGAGCGACCAGCCGGCGGCGGTCAGGGCCACGTTCCAGACCAGGCTGCCGGCGGTGGTCCAGAACAGGAACGGGCCGAAGGGCATCAGTTCGATGCCGGCCGGCACCGAGATCAGGGTGCGGATGGCGGGGATCAGACGACCCCAGAACACCACGGCGGCGCCATGGCGCTGGAACCAGTGGCGGGAGTCATCGAGCTCCTGCACCGAGACGCCCAGCCAGCGGCCGTGCCGCTCCACCCACTGCTTGAGCCGCTCCTCGTTCACCAGCCGCCCGATGCCGTACCAGGGCAGGGCGCCGACCACGGTACCGAGCAGCCCGGCCAGCACGACGCCCACGAACTGCAGCTTCTGCTGGCCCACGTAGAAGCCGGCCAGGGGCATGATCAGCTCCGAGGGGATCGGCGGGATCACGTTCTCCAGCACCATCGCCGCGAAGATGCCGAAATAGCCCCACTGAGCCACCCACTGCTCCACCAGGTCGTTGAGGTGATGAAGCATGGGGGCAACAACAGCGTTCGCCGGTCATTCTCCCTGCTCTGCGCTGCCGGCCCAGACCAGAGCAGGCCAGAGGCCACCGGAGCAGACCAACAGAAAGCGGCCGACCCAAGAGGGCCGGCCGCCAGGTGCGGAAGCCTTGAGGGCCCCGTGAACCGCAGGGATCAGTAGCGGTAGTGCTCGAGCTTGTAGGGACCCTCAACCGGCACGTTGATGTAGGCCGCCTGCTGGGGGGTGAGCTCGGTGAGCCTGGCGCCGATCTTCTCGAGGTGGAGGCGGGCCACCATCTCATCGAGGTGCTTGGGCAGCACATACACCTGCTTCTCGTACTGCTCACCCTTGGTGAACAGCTCGATCTGGGCCAGCACCTGGTTGGTGAAGGAGTTGCTCATCACGAAGCTGGGGTGACCGGTGGCGCAGCCCAGGTTCACCAGACGGCCCTCGGCCAGCAGGATGATCTTGTTGCCGGAGGGCAGGACGATGTGATCGACCTGGGGCTTGATGTTGTCCCAGGTGTATTGCTTCAGGGAAGCCACATCGATCTCGTTGTCGAAGTGGCCGATGTTGCAGACGATCGCCTGATCCTTCATCTGGATCAGATGCTCATGACGGATCACCTGGAAGTTGCCGGTGGCGGTCACGAAGATGTCCACATCACGCACCACGTCGTCGAGACGGACGACGCGATAGCCCTCCATGGCGGCCTGCAGGGCGCAGATCGGATCGATCTCAGCGATCATCACGGTGGCGCCGAGGCCGCGCAGCGACTGAGCCGAACCCTTGCCCACATCGCCATAGCCCAGCACCAGGGCCACCTTGCCGGCCACCATCACGTCGGTGGCACGCTTGATGCTGTCCACCAGTGATTCGCGGCAACCGTAGAGGTTGTCGAACTTGCTCTTGGTGACCGAATCGTTGACGTTGATCGCCGGGAAGGGCAGCTCACCGCTCTTCTGCAGCTGATACAGACGCGCCACACCCGTGGTGGTCTCTTCCGTCACGCCCTGGATCTGGGCCTTGATGCGCGAGTAGAAGCCGGGCTGGGCGGCCAGCTTCTGGCGGATGCTGTTGAAAAGGGCTGTCTCCTCTTCGTTCGAGGGGTTGTCGAGCACCGAGGGATCGCTCTCGGCCTTGGTGCCCAGGATCACCAGACCGGTGGCGTCGCCACCGTCGTCGAGGATCATGTTCGGGGTGCCACCATCGCCCCACTCGAGGATGCGGTGGGTGAAGGCCCAGTACTCATCCAGGGTTTCGCCCTTGTAGGCGAACACGGGCACACCGGCGGCGGCGATGGCGGCGGCGGCGTGGTCCTGGGTGGAGAAGATGTTGCAGCTGGCCCAGCGCACCTCGGCGCCGAGGGCCACCAGGGTTTCGATCAGAACGGCGGTCTGGATCGTCATGTGCAGCGAACCCGCGATGCGGGCGCCCTTGAGGGGCTGCTGGCCGGCGAACTTCTCACGCAGGGCCATCAGGCCCGGCATCTCGGTTTCGGCAATGGCGATCTCCTTACGACCGAAGTCGGCCAGGCCGAGATCGGCGATCACATAGGTGCTGGTGCTCTGCAGGGCAGGAGCCGAGGGGGTGGCCACCATGGGGGATTACGGATGTGGTTCGTCTGTCAGCGGCAGCGGAGCCGGGACGTCGCGCCGCGCACTGATCGGGAATATCTGCAGAGACGCCGAGGCTTCGGGCTCGCGTGCAGGCAATCTACCGGGATGGAATCGCGCAGCGTGTTTCTGGCGGATGCAGCCGCCACTGCCGCCCTGGGTCGCCGGCTCGCCCAGCGGTGGCTGGGCCTGCCGGCCGGTGAGCGGCCGATCCTGCTGCTGGAGGGGGATCTGGGGGCCGGCAAGACCTGCCTGGTGCAGGGACTGGCCGCAGCACTGGGCATCAGCGAGCCGGTGACGAGCCCCACCTTCGCCCTGGCGCAGCACTACGGCGGCGGCAGCGGCGCCCTGGTGCACCTCGATCTCTACCGGCTGGAGCTGCCGGCGGCAGCCGATGAGCTGTTCGCCCAGGAGGAGGAGGAAGCCCTGGCCCTGGGGGCACTGCTGGCGGTGGAGTGGCCCGGGCGGCTGAGCTTCGTGCCGGAAGGCGCCTGGCACCTTGAGCTGACGCTGGCGGACCCCGCCGATCCGGAGGCGGGCCGCGTGGCGCAGCTGGGCGGGCTCGGGCCGCCGCCGGCTTGAGCCCAGCTCAGGCCTGCGCCGACAGGAACGCCTGCACCTGGTCTGGATCGGGCTGGGGATCGATGGCACCGGTCCCCTGGCAGACCAGGGCACCGCAGGCGGCGGCGAAACGCAGGGCCGCGGTTGGATCCAGCGCACCGCTCAACAACGACGGCAGCGCACAGAGCTGATGCAGCAACCCAGCCAGGAAGGCATCACCGGCGCCGGTGCTGTCCACCCAGGCAACCGGGAAGGCGGGAAGGCGGCCACTGCGGCCGGCAATGCACCAGCTCAGGGGCGCCGGGCCATCGCTGACCACCACCGCCGGCCGCTGCGGCAGGGCAGCGCTGACCGCCGCCGCCTCGGCCGTGCCGAACAGCCCGAGGGCTTCCTCGCGGGCGCACTTGAGCAGGGCCGCCTGCTCCAGCAGCGGCCGCATCGCGGCGATGGCTTCCGGCCAGGGCCCAGCGGCCGGATCAGCGCCGGAATCCCAGAAGGTGGGGCGCCAGTTGACGTCCAGCGCCAGGGGCACGGCGGCCGCCGCCGCTTCACGGCAGGCCAGCTGCAGGGCTGCTGTCGCCGCTGGCGAGGCCAGGGGGATGGTGCCGACGAGCAACCAGCGCGCCTGCGCCAGCAGGGGCCCGAGTGCGGCGGACAACCGTGCGGCATCGAGCGCCTGATCCGCAAACGCGGCGGCAGCGAAACCCGACTCCGCCGCCGCAAAGCCTCCGAACTGACGCTCACCGCTGACATCGCGGCGCACCAGCACGATCCGGCTGGGGCGC
>RFPK01000096.1 GCA_009926195.1 Synechococcaceae bacterium WB4_1_0192
CGGCATCGACCTGATCGAGCAGCTCCTGCAGAGCGTCCTCGCTCAGGGGTGGCTCCCCGGCAAGCCGGGCGGCGATCTGCCGCTGCACCACCAGATCGCCGTAGCGGCGGATCGGCGAGGTGGCCTGGGCATAAGCGGGCAGACCCAGGCTGAAATGGGGCGCCGGTCGACTGCCCATCAACCCGCGGCTGAGGCAGCGCTTGATCGCGGCGAACCGCACCGCGCCATCCGGCAGGGCGGCCAGTTCCTGCGCAGGCGGCAGCTCGGCTGGCAACTGGCTGCGATAGGGCAGGGCCAGGTCGTGCTCCACGCCGAAGCAGGCCGCCAGGGTGCCGGCCAGGATCATCGCCTCGGCCACCAGTTGGCGTGAGGGGCTGGGCTCACTGATCTCCAGCACCGGCTGCCCTTGGCGGTTACGGATCCGCCCCTCGGGCAGGTCCATCTGCAGGGCCCCCTGGGCCAGCCGCCAGCGGCGACGGCGCTCCAGCAGCCGATCCAGATCGGCCAGATCCGGATCCTCAGGCGGCGCCAGATCGATCAGTTCATCGGCATCGCCGTAGCTGAGCCGGTAGGTGGGCTTGACCCAGCTGCGGACGATGCCGTAGGCGGCGATCTCGCCTCCCTCCTGCAGGTCCACCCAGAAACTCCAGGCGGCGGAACGCACGCCCTGGCGCAGGCTGAACGGTCCGTTGGCCAGCTGCTCCGGGAACATCGGCAGGGTGCCGGCGGCCAGGTAGAGGCTGCTGCCGCGCCGCCGCGCCTCCAGGTCGAGCGGTGAACCGGGCTCGATCAGGCGGCCGGGATCCGCCACGTGGATCCACAACCGCAGGCTGCCGTCATCGCGGCGCTCCAGGGCCAGGCCGTCATCGATGTCGCGGGTGTCCTCATCGTCGATCGTGACGCAGTGCTGCGCACACAGATCCAGCCGCTCGGCATCGCCCGGCCAGTCCTGGTCCACCAACGCCAGCAGGCGTTCCGCCTCCGCCTGCTGCTCCACGCTGAAGCCACTGCTCCAGGTGGTGCCCTCCAGGGAGATCAGCCGGTGGGCATCCCATTGCCCCAGATCCACCAGCAGGTGGCGCAGCTCGCCGCGATCACCGCCCAGATGCAGGCTGGTGAGACTCTGCCGCAGGCCGGGATCGAGCCCATCGATCTCGATCAGCCCGCTGGCGAGCTGCTGGAGCTGATCGAGGCGCTGGCGCTGCTCCTCGGGCAGATCCGCGGCCTGGATGGGGCGGCGTGCGCGCAGCAGCATCAGCCAGGTCTGCTCCCGTTGCTGTTGCAGCTGCAGGCGCCGCCGCTCCCGCCGCAGCGGTCTGAGGTCCGCCAGCGGACGGGCACTGATCAGACCCTGACGCAGGCGGAACAACTGCTGTTCAGCCATCAGCTCCAGCCAGCAGGCCGCCCGTTGTGCCGGTTGGCTGCCACCGCAGACCAGATCCGTGAAGTCCGCCAGGCTGACGGCCTCTCCATCTTCCAACAGCAGCAACCAGGCGGCACCCCATTCACGACGGCTCGGCCTGGCAGCGGCGACCCGCTCGGCCGTCAGCTGCCACGGCGAAACCCCCAACCGCACCGGCGGATCAACGCCGGAGGGCAGGGGGTCAAGCAGCTGGATCTGCCGCTGAGGCAGGACCACAGATTTGGCGTCGTAGCCGAGACGCAGGCGCAGCTTGCTGCCCTGAACCGCCTCGACCACGGCGAGATGCACTCCACGGCTGTCCTCAACGCCGACAAGGTCGCCGCAATGGAAAGACGAAGAGCTCAGGGATCAGCCCTCGGGATTGACGAACGGCAGCAGCGCCACAATGCGGGCGCGCTTCACGGCGGTGGTGAGGTCGCGCTGCTGCTTGGCGGTGAGGCCAGTCAGACGACGGGGCAGGATCTTACCGCGCTCGGTGATGAACTTCTTGAGGAGATCGACATCCTTGTAGTCGATCGGTTCGCCGGGCTTGATCGGCGAGAGGCGCTTCTTGAAGAAGGAACTGCTCATGGTTGAACGGAATGGATGAACTGACAGCAGACGGACGGGATCACGCTGAGGCGATCACTTGATCTCCTTGTGGACCGTCGACTTGTTGCAGTGCGGGCAGAACTTCTTGAGTTCGATCCGTTCAGTCGTGTTGCGGCGGTTCTTCTCAGTCGTGTAACGGGACACGCCAGGAGACCGCTTGGCGGGGTTGGACCGGCATTCGGTGCACTCGAGAGTGATCACGATCCGGACGCCCTTGTTCTTTGCCATGGAAGGACGTTGCGCCGCTGATGCGATGCGGGATTGACAGTTGAACACCTTACCCTGTCGCCCTCCCGGCAGGGTTGGCCCCGGTCCTTAGAGTCGACCCTTCCTTTGCAGGTGTGCTGATGCGGGTCTCGCTCCAATGGCTGCGGGAGCTGGTGGCCTGCGATCTGCCCACCGCCGAGCTCGCCGAACGTCTGTCGGTGGCCGGCTTCGAGGTCGATGCGATCGAGGATCTCGCCGCCCGCGCCGCCGGTGTGGTGGTCGGTTATGTCGAGGCGAGGGAGCAGCATCCCAATGCCGACAAGCTGAGTGTCTGCGCGGTGCGCATCGCCGCTGAGCAGGAGCCGCTGCAGATTGTCTGCGGCGCCCGCAACGTGCGCGCCGGCATCCATGTCGCAGTCGCCACCGTCGGGGCCCATCTGCCGGCGGTGGATCTGACGATCAAACCCGCCGAACTGCGTGGCGTGGCCAGCAGCGGCATGATCTGCTCCCTCGCGGAGCTGGGCCTGGCCGACAGTTCCGACGGCATCGTCATTCTCGATGAGGCCCTGGAGACACCACCCGCCATCGGTACGCCGGTGGGTCCCCTGTTCGGTCTCGATGATCAGGTGCTGGAGCTGGCGATCACCGCCAACCGGCCCGATGGCCTGTCGATGCGGGGCATTGCCCGCGAGGTGGCCGCGCTCACCGGCAGCGCCCTGAACCTGCCCGCCGCAGCCGCAGCGGTGTCCGCCGAGCCCCTGCCCGTGCCCGCTGCGGTGCAGGAGCGGATCGAGACCGGTGGGCTGTTCAGCCTCACGGCCCTCGGCGGTATCCGCGTGGCCGCTTCCCCGGCCTGGCTTCAGCAGCGCCTGGAGCGCGCCGGCGTGCGACCGATCAACAACGTGGTCGACATCACCAACCTGGTGATGCTGGAGCTGGGCCAGCCCCTGCATGCCTTCGACGCTGATCGGCTGGCAGCCCTGGCCGGCGGCCGCCTGGATCCAGCTCTGCTCGACCTGCGCCAGGCGCAGGTCGGGGAGGTCTTCAATGCCCTCGACGGCAGCAGCCATGCGCTCAGCGCCGATGCTCTGGTGGTCAGCTACGCCGAGCGGGCCGTGGCCCTGGCGGGTGTGATGGGCGGTGCCGAAACGGCCGTCCACGACGGCACTACCACGATCTGGCTGGAGGCAGCGATGTTCGCCCCCCAGGCGGTCCGGCGCAGCGGCCGCAGCGTCGGCCTGCGCAGCGAATCCAGCAGCCGCTTTGAGAAGGGGCTGCCCGTGGAGGTGACCCTGGAGGCTGCCGATCGCGCGGTCGCCTTGCTGCAGGAGCTCTGCGGCGCCGAGGTGCAGGGCCGCTGGCTGCATCGGAAACCCCTGGCGGAGCGGCCAGCCCTGGCGCTACGTCGCGATGCCCTGCACAACCTGCTCGGCCCCGTTCACGCCAGCCCTGAGGCGGCGGCCGCCGGCGGTGATGGACACGACCTCGAGGATGCCGAGATCGAGCAGATCCTGACGGCCCTGGGCTGCGGGCTCACGGCCGATGAGGACGGCTGGCTGGTGCAGGTGCCGGCGGCGCGGGCGATGGACCTGCAGCGGGAGGTGGACCTGATCGAGGAGGTGGCCCGCCTGGTGGGCTACGACCGCTTCAGTTCCCACCTGCCCGATCCGATTGCTCCCGGTGGCCTCACGCCCGAACAACAGGTGGAGCGGCGGCTGCGCCGTTGCCTGGTGGCCGTCGGTCTGCAGGAAACCTGCAGCCTCTCGCTCGGGCCGGCCCGCAGCGAGCGTCCTGGTGCCGATCCGGCCCACCGTCTGCCGTTGGCCAACCCACTGCTGGCCGATTACAGCCACCTGCGCGACAGCCTTGTGGATGAATTGCTCCAGGCCGCGCAGCGCAACCTCCAGGCCGGCCGACCCGGGTTCTGGGCCTTTGAGCTCGGCCATGTGTTCAATGCCACCGCCAAGGGCGAGCGGCAGCAGTTGCAGCTGGCTGGCCTGATCTGCGGTGCCCGGCAGGCAGAACTGTGGAGCAGCGGCGGCAAGCCCCACGCCCCGGACTACTTCCAGGCCCGTGGCCTGCTGCAGGTCGCCCTGAGCCCAAGAGCCGCACGGTGGAGCAGGCCGAGCTGGTGGACCGCTACGCCGGTGAACAGGTGGGCGCCGGCCGCTGCAGCCAGGCGTTCCGCCTGCGCTATCGCGATGCCAGGCGCACCCTCACCGATGCGGAGGTGGATCAGGCCCACCAGAAGATCCGCGCCGCGCTGGAGAAACAGTTCGGCGCGGAACTGCGGGCCTGATCGCCAGTTGAACGCGGAGGGTCAGGCCCGCTCCAGCATGGCCACCGCTTCGACGTGGCTGGTCTGGGGGAAGAAGTCGACCGGTTGCACCCGTAGCAGCCGGTAACCACCTTCGGGGCTGCAGAGCACCCCCAGATCGCGGGCCAGGGTGGCCGGGTTGCAGCTGATGTAGGCCAGACGGGACGGGCGGCCGATCAGGATCGCCGAGAGGGCATCCGGGCTCAGGCCCTTGCGGGGCGGGTCGACGAGCAGCCCGGCCATCCCCTCAAGCCGCTCCGCCAACACAGCCGCCACATCCGCCTCCTCGAAGCGTGCCTGATCAAGGCCGTTGCGGGTGGCGTTGGAACGGGCCTGCTCCACTGAGCTGCCGTGCAACTCCAGGCCCAGCACCGGCGAGCCGGCGGCCGCCAGGGGCAGGCTGAACGTGCCGATGCCGCAGTAGGCATCGAGCAGGGGAACCGATGGACCCGGCTCAAAAAAGCTCTGCAACAGGGGCAGCAGCCGCTCCGCCTGGGGCGTGTTGACCTGGAAGAACGTGTCGGGGCCGATGCGCAGCTCAATGCCGGCGCAGCGTTCAACCAGCCAGGGGCGGCCGGCGATGCAACGGGTTTCAGGGCCAAGCACCACGTTGCTGGCACGGGGTTGCAGGTTCAACCCAACCCCCACAAGCTGCGGCCAACGCTCCTGCCAGCGCGCCGCCAGGTCGGACAGACCGGGTAGGCGGTCATGGCTGCTCACCAGGGTGATCAGCAGCTCCCCGCTGTGGTGGCCAACGCGCAGGGCCAGGTGGCGCAGGCCGCCGCCACTGCTGAGGTTCACATCCACCGGCCAACCGCTGGCTTCGAGGTCCGCCTTGAGCGGTGCGATCAGCGCATCGATGCGGGGATCGAGCACCGGGCAGCGGTTCATGTTGACGATGCGGTGGCTGCCGCGGCGGTAGTACCCCGCCCGCAGCACGCCGTCGTCGGCGCGCTCCAGCGGGATCAGGGCCCGGTTGCGGTAACCGAGGGAGGCCTCAGCCCGCCAGATCGGCTCCACGAACGCATCGAGGTGACCGAGGCGCCGCAGGGCCTGGCGCACCTGGTCGGTCTTGAGCTCGGCCTGGCTGTCATCACTGCAGTGCTGGAGGCTGCAGCCACCGCAGCGCTCGGCCAGGATGCAGGCCGGCCGTCGCCGCAGCGTCGGCAGCCCATCGACGAAGACCACCTCGCTGCGGTCCTCGCCGCTTGGTTCACCAAGCACCAGCTCCAGCTGGTCCTGCTCCTCGCGGCTGCAGGCCAGCACCAGCCGCAGCGGCTTCTCGCTCGGCCAGGGCTGACCGGCCACGAACAGCGGATGCCAGCGGTGTTCGCCGCTGCGCTGATCCCAGCAGCGCAGGGAGACGCCTCGGCTCAGCACGTCCTTCACCGCGACCCCCGGCGTCAGGCTGAGGGCACCCATGGCCACCGCCTGCACCGGCCGCTCGCCCCGTAGCGAGACGCCCGGCAAGCGCTCCTGCACCCACTGGCGCACCAGGGGCAGTCGACTGCTCCCCCCCACCAGCAACACCGCATCCAGATCGCCTGGCTGCACCCCAGCCGCCCGCCCGGCGGCCAGCACGGGATCCAGCAGCTCATCAAGCATCTGCAGGAGTCCCTGGCGCGTCAGCAGCGCCTCCAGCTCGGTGCGGCGCAGGCGCAGCTCCCGCACGGCATCACCGCTGGAAGGGCTCCACAGGCAGAGGGCCTCATCTTCGCTGCTGAGTTGGCATTTGAGCCGCTCGCAGGCGCTGAGCAGATCGGGGAGCAGATGAGTGGCCCCCGCGGTTTCAGGGCGATCGGGGCAGAGCGCTGCGGCGATCCAGCGATCGATGTCCCTGCCGCCCAGGGCCAGGCCGGTCTTGCCGAGCACCTCGGCGGTGCGCAGGGTCTGGCGGCTGTCGCCCAGATCGCGTCCGGCAAAGCGCAGCAGCTGGGCGATCGGCGCCGCCCGGCCTTCACCCCCCTGCAGGTGCACGAGGGCCAGATCGGTGGTGCCGCCGCCCATGTCGAGCACCAGCACCCGACTACCGGGGGGCAGTCCGGCGCCGATCGCCGCAGCGGTGGGTTCATCCACCAGCGCCACCTCCGGCACGGCCATCGCAGCCGTGGCCTGCAGCAACCACTGTCGGTAGCCCCGGTAGCTGTCGATCGGCGCGGTCAGCACCAGCCGTTGCGGCTGGATCGTCTCCGGTAGCTGCCGCCAGATGCGCTCCAGCAGCAGCTGGCCGCTGCGCTCCGGGCTGAGCAGGCTGCTGCGCGGCAGCTGGCCTTCGGGGGCGCCGATCAGGCGTTTGAAATCGCGGTGCAGCTGCGGCCCGCCCCGCTCCAGCAGACCGGCGTCCAGCACCTGGCGGCCGATCAGGGGCTGGCGGCTGTCGGCGCCCTGCAGCCAGAGCAGGCTGGGGATCACGGCCGGATCGCTGCTGCTGTAAGGGGCCAGCTCCAGCAGCTGCGGCGGCGAGCCATCGGCGGCCTGGTACGCCACCACGGTGGTGGTGCTGCCCAGGTCGATGGCGAGGGTGCCGGCCATGGCGGAAAGCTGAAGGGAAACGGCCGCCTGCGAGCGTGGCGCATCCAGTCACTGCATGGTGAGACCAGACGGTCTTGCGGCGCGATGGATCGGGTGTCGGTGGCGATCTGGTCGTTCTATCGGGAGGATCCCGAGCTGGCCCGGCGGCTGGATCCGCTGCTGGCCGCGCGTCTCAGCCGCGGCTGGGGCTGCCTGCGGATCGAGTGCCGCGACCCGGCCCATCGCGCCGTGGTGAGCGGTTTGTTGCCCCTGTTGCGGCCTCCCTTGGCGGCCCTCGGCCTGGCCCGTGAGATCCGCCTGCAGGCCCCTGGCTGCGAGCCCCTGGTGTTTCCCGTGGTGGTGCCGTTCACCGGCGACCTGCTGGCCTACGATGGGTCGATTGGTGAGTAGTGCATGTATCTCGGCGTTAACCTCAGCCCCAAGGAGCTTGCCCAGCG
>RFPK01000097.1 GCA_009926195.1 Synechococcaceae bacterium WB4_1_0192
GGCACACCTGGCCACTCAGGACATGCCGCTGCTGGCGGTGGAACTGGCCGGCATCGCCGCGCTGGTGGCCTGCAGCCAGGAGGGCGAGGGTGGCGGCCGCTGGCCGCGGTTGCTGGTGGGCCTCACCCCGGGCCTGGCCTTTCTGATCAAGGGGTTCATGGTGGCCGTGCCGCTGCTGGCGATCACGCCGTTTCTGCTGCTGGAGCGGCGCTGGCTGCTGCGGCGCCCCTGCTTCTGGCTCGGCCTGGTGCTGGGCTGGCTTCCGGTGGGGCTCTGGCTCGGCGCCAGCATCCACAGCTTCGGCCTGCCGGTGGTGGCGGGCCTCTGGGACAAGCTGCTGTTCCTCTCCCGCTCGGACGCCTACGCACCGGGACCGTTCTATTACCTGTGGAACATTCCGGTGAACACGCTGCCCTGGAGCCTGGCAGCGCTGACGGGTTGGCCACTGCTGTGGCGGCGTGGCCTGAGCCGAGAGGCGAGCCTGGTGGTGCTGCTCTATCCGCTGCTGATGGTGCTGCTGCTGAGTGCCTTCCGCACCAAGACGCCCTACTACGGCCTGCAGATCACCCCCTGGATCGCCATGGCCGCCGCCGTGGCCCTGCAGCGCTGGAGCCTGGCCGTGGCTGGTCGGCGGCGAAGCATCGACCTCGCCATCGCCACCGTCGCAGCGCTGGTGCTGACGGCGACGGGCCTGGTGGTGCTGCCCGCCGCGCCGCTCCACAGCCTGCTGGCCGAGGCACGGGGCCTGCCGGGCTGGCCGGCTCTGCTGCTGGCGGGCACCGGCCTGGGCATGGCCTGGCTGGTGGCGCCCTGGCAACGGCTGCCGCGCCGCCGGCTGGCGGTCCTGCTGCTGGGTCCGTGGCTGGCTCTGCTGACCCTCACGCAGGCGGGACTGTTCAGCGACCGCAGTCCAGAGCTGCGCCAGGCCCTGGCCGCACCAGCGATTCAGAACCTGCTGCGCCGGCCGGGCATTCAGGCTGCCGCCGGCCAGCCCCTCAGCGAAGCCGAGCACGCCCAGCTGATTCTGCTGGCCCTGGCCACGGCGGACACCCCGGACCAGCTGCTGCAACCGCAGGCCGTGGCGCCGGGACAGCTGGTCTGGATCCGCCGCTCCGAGCTGGATGCCAGCGGCCCCTGGCAGGTGCGACTGAGCGCACCTGCCCTTGAAGACTGGGTGCTGGCCGAGCGCCGGAGCACCCCGCCCCCATCGGCACCATCAGATCCAGTTCAAGTGCTGCGATGAGCGATCCCCGACGCGACAGCCGGAGCCGCGATGTCCTCGTGCTGGTGGGCCTCTGGCTGGCCGGCCTGCTGATCGATCTCGCCTGGGTGCAGCAGCAGGGACTGCCACCCGCCTGGGATCAGGGCGACCACCTCAGCCGCGCCCTCGGCTTCTGGCAGGTGCTGCAGCACGCGGCACCGTTCAGCGGAGCCTGGTGGCACACGCTCTGGGCCCAGGCCCCCAGCTACCGCGGTCCGCTCACCTATCTGGTGACAGCGCCACTGTTCTCGCTGCTGGGAGCCAGCTATGGCACCGCCATGCTCAGCAACAGCTTGTTCCAGGCGGTTCTGCTGGCCAGCCTGTACAGCCAGGCCTGTCTGGCAGGTCGACCGAGAGCCGGGCTCTGGGCCTCCTTGTTGGCGGTACTGGCGCCGGCCCTGCTGAACCAGCGCACCGATTACCTGATCGATTTCAGCCTCACCGCCGTGATCACGGCCTGCTGGTGCCTGATCAGCTGGCGCCACCTGGCGAGTGCCAGGCGCCCCTGGCTCAGCAGCGCCCTGGCCGGCGCAGGCCTTGGGGCTGTGCTGCTGACGCGCCCGACCGGACTTCTGCTGCTCTGGCTGCCGCTGGTGTGGCTCTTGAGCCGCGCCTTCATGGGGCTGCGGCGCGGGCGCTGGTGGCTGGCTGCCCAGGCGGCGCTGGCCGGCGGCCTGGCCTGGCTGCTGGCCGGCGGCTGGATCAGCCAGAACTGGCTGACGATCGTGAGCACGATCAACAACGCCCGCCGCTGGGGTGTGCTCTACCAGGAGGGTCTTGAGCCGAACACGCTGGAGGGCTGGCTCTACTACCCCAGGCTGCTGCCAAGCATGGCTGGGGCCTGGTTGGTGGCGGTGGTGCTGGTGGGCGCCCTGCTGCGCTGCTGGCGGCTGCGGCACTGGCCATGGGCAGGGCCACGTCCACCGCACCTGCTGTGGTGGCTGAGCTTCCCCGCCGGCGCCCTGCTGCTGGCCAGCCTGATGAGCACCAAGGATTTCCGCTTCGTGTTGCCGCTGCTGCCCCAGCTGCTGCTCGCGCTGGCCCTGCTGATCGAGGAGGCCGGGCGCTGGCTGCAGGGGGCGGTGGTCGCCCTGGGGATCAGTGGCCTTCTGGCCTGCCAGTTCGCTCTGGGACCGAACCTGACCGGCTTTCCCAGCCATCCACCGCGGCGCGGTGAGCACTGGCCGGTGGAGGAAATCGTGGCCACGATCCGCCGGCAAAGCCCTCTGCAGCTCTCCACCCTGGCGGTGCTGCCGGACAGCGAACACCTCAATGCCTTCAACCTTGAGGCGGAGGGCCGCCGCCAGGACTTCCGCGTCGCCGCCCGGCAGACCGTGGCTCCGGTCGAGGAGCTGCAGGACGACCTGCGGGGCTTCGACTGGTTCCTGCTCAAGGGTGGCGACCAGGGGGTGATGAGCGACGAGCGCCAGGCCACGCTGAGCCGCCTGGTACGGCAGTCACCCGCCTTCGTGGCGGCTGGCAGCTGGCCCCTTCCCGATGGCAGCAGCGCCGAGCTCTACCGCCGCCGGTTACTCAGCCTGGAGGTGAGCCCAGCGACCTGCCCCCGATCCGGCCAGCCCAGCCTGGAGCTCTGGCCCGGCAGCGGCACCAGCCGCCTCCGTGGTCAGGCCGATCAGCTGAGCGACAGTCTGCTCCTGCTCGAGGGGCAGGATCGGGCCGTGGGCCAGGGCATGGTGCGGGCGGAGCGGGGCTGCCTGGAGATCACCGAACGCCTCAGCCCCGGTCCCGACGCGACCCTGACCAGCACCACACCAGCGGCGGCACTCCTTGGCAGCAACGGCCGGCTGCGACCGCTGCAGGTGACCGTGCAGGCGGCGGAGACGGCAGCGGATCCTGTGGCCGAGGCCAGCCTGATGCGTAACCGCCACCAGCAGCTGCTGGCCCTGGGTGCCCAGCTGCGGCTGGGGCAACTGGACGCATTATTTGCCCAGGTGGGGCGCATCAACCAGCACGATCCCGAGCAGCGCTACCTGGCTGATGGCGAGCGGCTCCTGCAGGCGCGCCTGCGGCAGGATCCGAGCAATCTCGATCGGCTCTATCCGCTGGCACTGGCCCAGGCGCTGCAGCGCAACGCCACCGCCGCCGCCCGGACCCTCAGCCGCATCAGCCGGCTCGACCCCACCAATCCCCAGGCCCATCTCGGCCTCGGCTTCGTGCAGCTCTACCGATTCAAGCCCTGGGCCGCCCAGCCAGCGTTGGAGCATGCTGCCCAGCGGGACCCCAACAACCCCACTCTGCGCACCCTGCGGGCCGTGGCAGCGGCCATGCGGCTCGACCTGATTCAGGCCCACTCCATCCTCAGCCGATGACGACCCCCGAAACCCAGCTCCGCTTTCGCCGGCGTAATCGCGTGTATCACGACGATCTGGCGCGGCTGCATCAGCTGTTGGTGGGCCAGGGGCTGCGGGTTCTGGAGATCGGCTGCGGCCTGGGGGATCTGCTCGCCGGTGTGGAACCTGCCCATGGGGTGGGGGTCGAACTGGATCCGGCGCTGGCCAGCGCCGCCCAGCAACGACACCCGCAGCTGCGCATCGTCTGCGCTGATGCCGAAACGGTCACGCCGGCCTCGATCGGTGAAGCCGAACCGTTCGACGTGATCCTGCTGCCCAACACCCTCAACACCCTTCAGGATGTCCAGGGCGTGCTGGAGCGGCTGGAGGCCTTCTGCCATCCGCGCACCCGGCTGGTGGTGAGTTTCCATAACTGGCTCTGGCAGCCGTTGTTGAAGGCCGGTGAAGCGGTCGGCCTGCGCCAGCCGCAACCACCGGAGAGCTGGCTCACGCCCCGCGACGTGACCAACCTGCTCGATCTGGCGGGCTGGGAGGTGCTCAAGGGCGGCCACCGCTGCCTGCTGCCGCGCCGCATCCCCCTGCTCACCCCCCTGGCCAACCGCTGGCTGAGCCAGCTGCCGGTGCTGGAGCAGTTCGGACTCACCCACTGGCTGGTGGCACGGCCAGCCCGCCAGGAACCGCGGGACCCCAGCGTGAGTGTGGTCATCCCGGCCCGCAACGAAGCCGGCAACATCGCCGCCGCGATCGAGCGGCTGCCGCGGCTGGGCCGGTCCACCGAGGTGATCTTCGTGGAGGGCCACTCCTCCGACGACACCTGGGAGCGCATCGAGCAGGTGTGCGACAGCTACAGCGGCCCGTTCCAGCTCAAGCGCTTCCGCCAGAGCGGCAAGGGCAAGGCTGATGCCGTCTGGCTGGGCTTCGAGCAGGCCGAAGGAGAGATCCTGATGATCCTCGATGCCGACCTGACCGTGCGGCCGGAGGATCTGCCCCGCTTCGTGCAGGCGATGGCCGATGGACGCGGCGAGTTCGTGAACGGCTGCCGGCTCGTGTATCCCCGCAGCAAGGCAGCGATGCCGCCGCTGAACACCGCCGCCAACCGCTTCTTCGCAGCAGCCTTCTCATGGCTGCTGCGCCAGCGCCTCAAGGACACTCTCTGCGGCACCAAGGTGATCTGGAAACACGACTACGAACGCCTGAAGGCAGGGCGCAGCTACTTCGGCAACTTCGATCCCTTCGGTGATTTCGATCTGCTGTTCGGCGCCAGCAAGCTCAATCTGAAAATCGTGGAAGTGCCGGTGCGTTATCAGGAGCGTATCTACGGCAGCTCCAACATCGCCCATGTGAAGGAAGGCCTGGTGCTGGCGCGCATGTGCGCCTATGCGGCCCGCAAGCTTCGCTTCATTCCCTGAACAGGGCGATGAACAAGCGCTGGCTTCTGGCCCTGCTCGCGGCCCTGGTGATCTACCTGGGGCTTGGCCTGGTCTTCGGTCTCCGCGATCTGGCCGCCACGCTCACCCGCCTGAGCTGGTGGTGGTGGTGGTTGGCGGCCGCGGCGGCACTGGGCAGCCACGGCCTGCTGTTTCAGCGCTGGCAGTTCTACCTGCGGCACCTGGGCTATCCCCTGCCCCAGGGCGCGAGCGCTCGCATCTACAGCGCCGGCCTTGCCCTGATCGCGGCGCCGGGTCGCAGTGGCGAAGCCCTGCGGGGGCTCTGGCTACAGCGGCGGCATGGCTTCCCGCTGCAGGTGGGCGTGGGCATCACCCTGGCGGAACGCCTGGCGGATCTGGCCAGTGCGCTGCTGGTACTGAGCTGGGGGCTGGGGCAAAGAGTCTGGCTGGCGGTGCTGGTGGGCTTTGTGGCCCTGGCTGCGGGCGGCTGGCTGCTCACCCATCCCCGGGTGCTGCAGCGACTGGAGCACAGCCTGACTCAGCTGCCGCTTCGCACCCGTTGGCATGGGGTGGTGCGGCTGCTGCGGGAGGCCCTGCTGGCCATCGGACGGGTGCGCCAGCTGATGAAACCGCGGCCTCTGCTGATCGGCACGGCGCTGGCCTGCCTGTGCTGGCTGCTGGAAGCGGCGGTGCTGCAGGGGCTTTATGGAGCCCTGGGCTCGCCACTCACGCTGCAGCAAACGGCCGTGATCCGCACCGCCACCGGCCTGGGCGGGGTGCTGTCACTCCTGCCGGCAGGCCTCGGCACCAGTGAGGCCACCGCCATCGGCCTGGCCATGGCCTATGGAGCACCGCGATCGGTGGCCCTGGCTGCAACGCTGGTGCTGCGGGTGGCCACCGTGGCAGTTCCGTGCCTAGTCGGCCTGGTCTCGCTGCTGCGCCAGGGCGACCTCAGCGGCAGCCGCCTGGGCCGACGAACCAGGGGATAACCAGAAGATGGCGGCTGCGAAAGCCAGCATCAGCAGGGAGGCATGAAAATAGTTGTGCGGCAGGAACTTGCGCACATCCTCGCCATAGGGACCGATCACGACCATGGCGCTGAGAGGAAGCAGCGCCCAGCGTTCATCAGGCGTGAGCGACCAACCCTCCGGCTGCAGCAGGCCCGGGCGACCGGTTCCGGCTTCAGCAGCGGTGAGCAGGAGGGCCAGGGTCAGCAGGATCACGCCATAGCGGAACCAGTCGTGGGTGATCAGCACAAAAGGCAGAGCCACGGGGGCAAAGATCAGCCAGCGCTGCACCACGACGCGCCGGGAGGGGCTTCGACCGGGCCCCATCGCCGTGAGCATCACCAGCAGATACGCCAGAACGACACCGAGCGATCGCGCCATCCGGGCCAGGGTGTCCCGGGGCGGATCCTGCAGATAACGGCTGAACTCCTGCTTCACATTGAACAGGAAGCCAACGGAGGCGGCGATGCCACCGCCGTCCTGATAGCGGAGGCTCTGCCCCGTCCATGGATTGACGGCACGCAGCGCCGCGCTGGCCGCCTCGCCGATCCCGGGAGCATCGGAGCGTTGAAACACCAGCAGCAGCCCGATCGCCAGCCCGACAGGCAACCAGCGCCCGATGCCCGGGCGCTGCAACAACAGCACGTAGGGCAACAGCAACAAGGCGCAGCCTTCATAGATCAGAGAACACAGCACGTAGACCACCAGCAGCCAGCCATCACGCCAGCGCGAGGCCACGGGCGTGAACAGCACGGAGGCAGCCAGGATCAGGCACACCTGCAACGGATCCAGCGCCGTTTCAGCGAGCGATTTACCGAACGGAGAAAGCAGCAGCAGACACGTCAGCAGGACAGCGGCCAGCCGTGACCGCGCGACCAACCGACCGATCAGCCAGTAGAGCAGCGCACAGCAGAGCAGGAGCAGCAGCAAGGCTGCGGCCGTGACCGCCAGCAGATCAAGGTCACCAGGCAGGATATGGCGCAGAACTTCACCGATCAACCCACGCTTGGTGAAGCCGCCGGCATAGTTCTTCAGCCACTGATTGAGCCAGTAGGGATCCACGCAGATTGTGAGCTGATCGCCTCGATGCCCCAGTGCCAGGCAATCCAGACCGCCCCAGCCGCCCTGGAAGAATCGCCAGCAGCCAAGAGCAAGCACCGGCAGAAGCCCCCACGGGAACCGTCCCTGCCGAAGCACACAAGAGAGCATCACCTAGACAGGAGCCAGGGGAAAACATAATCCCACCAGACAGATTGGATGGCCCCAGCTAGAACGATGCCCCCGGAAGCGGGCCTGATGGCCATGCTTCCGGGGGCTCTCGCCGGGTCCGCATTCATCGCGGAACCGAATGATCAGGAATCAGGCGCCGAATCAGCCGGCGTTCTCCACGATCAGCAGACCCTTGATCGAACAACTGTGACTCACGGACACCTCCTCCTGTGGGGATGATGCCAGCCGGCGACGCATGCGGC
>RFPK01000098.1 GCA_009926195.1 Synechococcaceae bacterium WB4_1_0192
AGCGCCGGGCCTGCTCCTGGCTGGCGATCAGCAGATCCCAGGCGGCATCGCTGAAACGCTCCGGTTCGGCGGTGAGGCTGGGGCGGGCATCGATCTCGGCCGGCATCACGTCAGACCGCCTCGGAGCGGGAACTCAGGTCAATCAGTTCCACCTTGTAGCCATCGGGGTCCTCCACGAAGGCGATCACGGTGGTGCCGTTCTTCATCGGCCCCGGCTCACGCACCACGTTGCCACCCTTGGCGCGGATCGCCTCGCACACGCCGTGGATGTCCTCCACCCCGAGGGCGATATGGCCGTAGCCGGTGCCGAGGTCGTAGTGATCGGTGTCCCAGTTGTGGGTCAGTTCCAGCACGGTGTGATCGCGCTCCTCGCCATAGCCCACGAAGGCGAGGGTGAAGCGGCCGCCCGGATAATCGCGGCGACGCAGCAGCCGCATGCCCAGCACGTCGGTATAGAAGGAGATCGAACGCTCCAGGTCGCCGACCCGCAGCATGGTGTGAAGCAGACGCATGGCGGTGCCGAGCCCGTGCCGCCGCATTCTGACCAGAAACCCCCAGGTGACAGCGAAGCCGGCGTTCGGTGCCAACGGTCACCAAGGGGGCGGCGGGGGCGACCCATAGGATCCCTGCCAAGGACAACCGCTACGCGCCAAGGCCGCCGTGATCGACACCCTCGACCTCGTGATTGACACCATCGTCGCCCGCGAGGTGCTCGATTCCCGCGGCACACCCACCGTGGAGGCGGAGGTGATGCTGGAAGGCGGCGCCAGCGGCCGGGCGATCGTGCCCAGCGGCGCCAGCACCGGCGCCCATGAGGCCTGTGAGCTGCGCGACGGCGGCAGCCGTTACTGCGGCAAGGGTGTGCTGCAGGCGGTGAGCAACGTTGAGGAGAAGATTGCCCCGGCCCTGTGCGGCCTGAGCGCCCTGGATCAGGCGGCCGTCGACACGGCGATGATCGAGCTGGACGGCTCCGACAACAAGAGCGCCCTCGGCGCCAACGCGATCCTGGCCGTGAGCCTGGCCACCGCCCGCGCCGCCGCCAACGGCGTCGGCCTGCCGCTCTACCGCTACCTGGGTGGCCCGATGGCCAGCCTGCTGCCGGTGCCGCTGATGAACGTCATCAACGGCGGTGCCCACGCGGCCAACAGCCTGGACTTCCAGGAATTCATGCTGGTGCCCCACGGCGCGCCCACCTTCCGCGAGGCCCTGCGCATGGGCACCGAGGTGTTCCACACCCTCAAGGGACTGCTCAAGGACAAGGGTCTGAGCACCGCCGTGGGTGATGAGGGTGGCTTCGCGCCCGACCTGGGCAACATCGAGGCCGGCGACCTGCTGGTGCAGGCGATCGAGAAGGCGGGCTACCGCCCCGGCGATCAGATCTCCCTGGCCCTGGATGTGGCCAGCACCGAGTTCTTCAAGGATGGCCGTTATGCCTTCGATGGCGGCAGCTACAGCAGCGCCGAGATGGTGGATCAGCTGGCGGCCCTGGTGAACCGCTTCCCGATCGTCTCGATCGAGGATGGCGTGGCCGAGGACGACTGGGACGGCTGGGCGCTGCTCACCGAGAAGCTGGGCAAGACCGTGCAGCTGGTGGGCGACGACCTGTTCGTGACCAACAGCGCCCGCCTGCAGCGCGGCATCGACCTGGGCGTGGCCAACTCGATCCTGATCAAGGTCAATCAGATTGGTTCTCTCACCGAGACCCTGCAGGCGATCGACCTGGCCGGCCGCGCCGGTTACACCAGCGTGATCAGCCACCGCTCCGGTGAAACCGAGGACACCACCATCGCCGATCTGTCCGTGGCGACCCGCGCCGGCCAGATCAAGACCGGCTCCCTCAGCCGCAGCGAGCGCGTGGCCAAGTACAACCAGCTGCTGCGCATCGAGGACGAACTGGGCAGCCAGGCCACCTACGCCGGCGCCGCCGATCGGGGCCCCCGCGGTCGGGGTTGAAGCCGCAACCACAGAGCCACCCGCTCAGCGCCGGAACTCGCCGCCGCTCCAGCGGTTGCAGTAGGCCCTGGCCTCCGGGGTGAGGTGACGAACACCGGCCAGGCGGGTGCGCCCCAACAGCGCACCCGTGCCGCGACCACTGCCGAGATCCACGCGCAGCTCCGATCCTGTGGGGCTGACGTCCTTGCCACTGCCGTGGAAGAGGAGGGCCCCTTCCAGATTGGCGCCCTCGAGATTGGCACCGTTGAGGTTGACGGCAGCCAGGTTGGCGCCCCGTAGATCCGCCCCGCGCAGGTCGGCACCGCTGAGATCGGCGCCATTGAAATCGACACCGCGCAGATCGGTGTAGGCCAGGTTCACCCCCACCAGCAGCTGGCGCAGCTGCACCACGGGGACACCGTTCAGGCGGTCAGAGAGGTAACCGCCCTGGCCGTCGAGCATGGGCCGGCCGACGCGCTGATCGCGCTGCAACGGCGTCAGCAGGCTGGCGTGCGAGAGAAAGCGCAGCACCCGAGCGCAACCGGTGGGATCCACACCGCCGATCAGGGCCGAGAGGCGCCCTTCCGCCAACATCCGCTCCAGGGGCCAGTCCTCAAGGAAGCCATCGCCGTCGCTCACCATCTCGGAGATGCCCTGGATGAAGTTGTCGACGAGCTGGGCCTGCGTGATCAGGTTGAGCTCCTTGATGATCACCCGCTCGATCGAAAACTGCCGCAACGTCACCACCAGCGCCAGGGCGGCGATCGCGATCTGCGAGAGATCGCTCAACAGCGTTTGCTGTGCCACCAACCAACGTGGCAGGGACAGGGCCCAGCCCGCGCCGAAGCCACTGCTACCGATCAGCACCGCCCCGGCCGCGAGGGCCAGCAGAACGACCAGCCAGCGCGGCAACCGCGGCTGCTGCAACCAGGCCCGCATCACCGCCAGGCCATCGAGATCAAGCAGCAACGCCGCCTGCACGAGGGTGGCGCATGCCGCGGCCGCCGCCGCCATGGGCCAGTGCAGGATCAGGAAGATCAGGGCGGTCAGGGCCGCAAGCAGCAGGCGGTGCTGCGCCGTGAGCGATCCAGGCATCAGGACGGGCTGACGACGTCGGTCGACTGGCGCATCAGGCGGATCAGGCCATAGGCGGAGGTGAGGCACCACACACCCTCCATCAGGATGAATCCGTATTCGCGGTTGAGCGTGGCCACGATCGTCATCAACAGCGAGCCGATCACATTGGCCAGCTGATAGGGATAACTGGCGCTGTCGAGGCGTCCGAGCTGCATCAGGGCATAGGCCAGGAGCTGCATGACCGCCCCCAGCAAAGACACAAGCTGCACGGGATCGACCGGCGTGATCAACGACAGGGACGCGATCATCTCGACGGGTGAGGCCACCAGAGAGGCCATCAGCGAGGTCATCGAAACTGCGCTCAGGATTTCACCTGCATTGTTTCGAGGCGGGCATCACGTCGCAAGCGGGCCTGCAGCTTCAGCCAGCTGAGACCCACCGGCAGACCACACAGCAGCGGCACCGCCGTCAGCGCCGGCCGGGCACTGGCAGCCAGCAGGGCCGCAGCCACCGCCAGGGCACCCAGCAGCACCGACTGCCCCGCCGTCTGCTGGCTCAAGGCCAGACGCCGCAGCAGCCGATCGGTTTCACCGGCGCGGATCTGCACCTGCAGATCGCCCTGCTCGATGCGGGAGAGGCTCTCCTCCAGGCGCTGGGGCAGGCCCAGCGCCCGGCTGCCCACCTCCACCGCCTGGCGGCCGAGCTGATTGAAGAGGTCGCTGGGACCGGTGCCGGAGGCGCTCATCAGCGGCAGCAGATAGGGGCGGGCGATGGCCATGAGGCTAAAGCCGGGATCGAGGCTGCGGCCCACCCCCTCGAAGGTGGAGAGGGCCCGCATCACGAAGATCAGCTCAGGCGGCAACCGGAACGGCTGGCCGTACACCAGCGCATAGAGATCGCCCGACAGCTTCTCGAGCACGTTGGCGCTGAATGGTGGCGTGAGCGCCTCCTGCAGCATCAGCCGCACCAGCCGCCGGACCGGTCCTGGGTCGATACCGGTGGCGATCACGCCAGCGGCCTGCAGCTCCTGCACCAGGGCGCCGGCATCACGGGCGGCGGCGGCGGTCACCATCCGGCCCAGGCGGCTGCGCAGCCGCTGGGAGAGGGTGCCCATCATGCCGAAGTCGTAGTAGATCAGCGCACCATCGCGGGCGACTGCCAGGTTGCCGGGATGGGGATCGGCGTGGAAGAAGCCGAAACGCACCAGCTGCTGGAGGTAGCTGGCAGCCCCCTTCTCCGCCACCGCCGCCGGATCGATGCCCGCCTCCAGCAGGGCGGCGCGATCGTTGATCTTGATGCCGGGCACATAGTCGAGACAGAGCACGCGGCGGCTGCTCAGCTCCCACACCACCGCCGGGATGCGGATCGAGGGATCATCGAGGAACTGCTGGCGGAAGCGGGCGGCGTGCTCGGCCTCGAGGCGGAAATCGAGCTCGCGCAACAGCACATGGCGGCACTCCTGGGCAATCGAGACCCAGTCGCGGCCCAGCCCCCAGCGCGGATGACGCTGCAGCGCTGCCGCCACCTGCTGCATCACCTCCAGATCGAGGCGGAACAGGCGCTCCAGTCCGGGCCGCTGGATCTTGAACACCACCTGCCGGCCGCTGCGCAGACTGGCGCGATGCACCTGGGCCAGGGAGGCGGCGCCGAGGGGCTCGGCCTCGATGTCGATGATCTCGGCGCAGCGCTCACCGAGCTCCCGCTCCAGCAGCGCCTGGGCCGTGTCGAACGGGAAGGGGGGCACACTGTCCTGCAGGCGGGCCAGCTCCTCGACCCAGCAGCTGGGCAGCACATCGGGGCGAGCCGAGAGCAGCTGGCCGAGCTTGATGAACGCCGAGCCGAGCTGCAACAGCTCAACGGTGAGCCAGCGGGCCCGGCGCCGCTGCCGGGCCTCGCGCCGTTCGGGGCTGAGGCCGCCGCGATAGGTCCAGGCGGAACCGTCCCACCAGAGCAGCAGCAGCAGTTGCAGCACGGTGCGCCAGATGCGCAGGGAGCGTCCCAGCGCACGCAGCGCCTGCATGAGGCGCTCCATCAGGCCTGCCCCTCAAGCAGTCGGGCCAGCCGGGCGACCCTGGCGCGCAGGTCATCGACCTGCTGCTGAGGGTCGGCCTGCGGCGCCTCCCAGGCGGCTGCGTCAGGGGCGCCGCTGCTCACGCTGCTGCTGAACCCGCCATCGGCGTCGGGATGTTCCAGGCGCTGCGCTTCCAGCTCCACCTCCTCGCGGAACAGGTCCCACTCGCGGCGCAACCGCTCCGGCGCATCCTGGGCCAGAACGGCCAGGCCAGCGGCGGCTTCGGCCAGGCCGCTGCCAAGGCGGGCGCTGAGCCGGTTGAGGGCGGCCTGAACAAGGGTCTGGGGCGCGCTCATGGCTGGCCGCGGCGGTGCTGGCGAAACTGTGGCAGATCGAAGTGGAGCTCAGCGGCCCGCAGGGGCGACAGGAGCCGGTGGGGGCGGCAGCGTCGGGGCAGGCGGTTGCTCGGCCGGAAGGGGATCGAGGCCGGTGGCGTCGGGAGCGGGCTCGGCGGCGGCTGGATCCCCTCCTGGCGCGGACTCGGTGGTGGCCGCCGGCGCAGCGGCATCCGTCCCAGGCGGGGCTGCCGCGCCGGCGGCGGGCTGATCACCCTGGCGTTGCAGCTCCTGCAGCTCGAGATCACCGCGCAGCTCGGACTCGGCGGCGCCGTAGCGCAGGCGCAGGCCCTCCAGGCTGGTGCCGGGGAACACCTGCACATCGAAACCCTGGCCAAAGCGGATCCACTCGCCGATGTTCAGGCTCAGCAGACGCTGGGTGACGCCATAGGCCACGCCAAAACAGAGCCCCGCCAGCAGCGGACCGAGCCAGGCCGGTCGGCGCCGCGGCTGGGTGGGGGCAGCCTGTGCAGCACCGGCAGGGGCGACCTGGTTCATGGCGGTGGCAACAGGCGCGTTGGGAGCCCCACAGGGCAGAGGAGGACGCTAACCGCGGTCGACGCCGTCAGGCCGCCAGGCCAAGACCGAGCAGCAGCAGTCCGGCGGCGGTCCAGCGGCTGACGGCAACCGGCAGGCGGCGCAGCAGCAGGGTGGTGCCGCCGCACACGGCGACGGAACTGATCAGGGCCATCAGCCACCAGCCGACAGCACCGGTTGCGGGGGCCTCCAGACCATGCAGCAGGGCGTGCACCAGCACCGCCGCACTGGTGAGGGCGGCGCCGACGCGGGCGAGAGGGTCCGTCGACCCCGGGCGCCGCTGAGCCAGCAGGCCCCAGAGGCCGAGGGCAGCCACAGCCAGAGCCGCCAGCGATTCGAGCGCCGGCAGCTGCAGCCCGGCGGAGCCGAGCAGGCCACCGACCACGGCACCACCCAGGGCCCAGAGCAGCAGCCAGGGGCTGGAGACCGCCGCAGCCGCACCCACGGCGATCAGCAGCAGCAGGTGATCGATCCCCAGAAGCGGATGCAGCAGGCCCTCGGCGGCCGTCGCCGCGGCACTGCCATGGGCCAGAACAGGGGCCTGAAACAGCGTTGCCGCCAGTGCAGTGGATGCTGTGGCGGCGATCAGCGTGGGGGCAAAACGTGACATGCGGGCGCGGTTGTTCTGGAGTGATTCACGACGGCACCATCGCGCCGGGCCGTCGAGTCTTTTGTCAGGACTGGACAGCTTTCTGGTCAAGCAGGTTGAAGCAGGGCGATCGCGACTGAGGTCTCAGCCAATGCCGCCCTACGTGCCAGACCCGCCAGCCCATCCTGACCGGTTCAACGTCGCACGGACGGCGGCGCAGCCAATCCATGCTCCTCACGAGCCACAAGGACAACGGTACCGAGGCCGATCAGCAGCGCCGGCAGAACGATCAACAGAGTCACCGCAAGACCCAACCGGGAACAAGAAGACGCGCCCAGCGTGGCCAGGCTGGTGAGCAAGGCCCTGAGTCGATCTACCTATGAGCAGCAGGCGTGCGGCAATCAGAAGATCGAGTAGATGAAGGGAGCGACCACGGATCCATGGGTAAAGACCAGAAGAGCGCCCATCAACACGATGGTGATGATCAACGGCGCCAGCCAGAACTTCTTGCGGACCCTCAGAAAATCCCAGACGTCTTTAGCAAGATCAAGAAAAGTTTCCATGAATAATATCAGAAAATGCGAGTGAGATTCGAGGGGGAATCGTGACAATCCTCCCGATAGGTCGCAAGCGCAGAGTTTCTCTTTCGGCGGAGAGGATCATGGCCCAGCAGCCGCATCAGCAGAGCGATCGGCTGCAAAACCACCACAAAGACCAGGCCGAGGATGAGATGGCCGTTGACCCAGCCCAGAGCGTGCCCGAGGGCCATCCAGGCACGGTAGGGCCAGAACAACAGCGCGGGGGCAAGCAGGCCAAGCCCCAGGCCTGGTAACGCAATCCAGAGTGTCCAGAGCCTGAAAGCGTGACCGTGCAGCGCTGGCAGCAACCAGCCGAGAATA
>RFPK01000099.1 GCA_009926195.1 Synechococcaceae bacterium WB4_1_0192
ATCGCGGTCAACCTCATCGACCCGAGCCCCTACCAGGCCCGCAAGGAGATCGCGCCCGAGCACCTCAGCGAACTGGCCGAGAGCATCCGGTCGGAGGGGTGCAGGAGGATCGGAGCGTCGACGGCGTCGCGCAACGGCACCGCTGCGTTGATGTGGTCGTTGTGCCCGTGCGTCAGCACGATCGCCTTCACCCGACGCCCGTTGACGGCCTTCACGATCGGGGCCGAGCTGATCCCGCGCCTCGTCGATGAGATCCCGGTGCTGGCTGTGGCTGCCTGCTGCGCCGAAGGCCTCAGCCGCGTCACCGGCGCCGAGGAGCTGCGCGTCAAGGAAACGGACCGGCTCTCGGTCATGGCCCGCCAACTGGGGGCGATGGGTGCCGTGATCGAGGAGTTCGCCGATGGCATGGCGATCCAGGGTGGGGTCAGCCTCAAGGGCGCGGCGGTCGACAGCGAAACCGATCACCGCGTGGCGATGAGCCTGGCGGTGGCGGCCCAGATCGCCAGCGGCGCCACCGAGCTGCACCGCCCGGAGGCGGCGGCCGTCTCCTACCCCGGCTTCTGGGACGATCTTGAACGACTCCAGGCTTGAGCCACGCCGCACCGGCGACGGCAGCCTGACTCTCTGGAGCGAGCGCTTCGGCGAGTGCTTCCACAGCGGCAGCGGGGCCTATGCCGAGGCGCAGCAGAAGTTCGTGGTGCCAGCGTCACTGCTGCGCTTCGCCCCCGGCAGCCGCCTGCGGGTGCTCGATGTCTGCGTGGGCCTCGGCTACAACAGCGCCGCCCTGCTGGAGGCGGCCGAGCGGCAGGGGCTGCAGCTGGAGTGGATCGGCCTGGAACTGGATCCCAGGCCCCTGACCCTTGCCCTGGCGGACACCGGCTTCCGCAAGCTCTGGCATGCAGACACCCTCGATGTGCTGAGGGATCTGCAGCGCCATGGCCAGTGGTGCAGCGCCGCGGGCAGCAGCGGTCACTGGCGTCTGGGCGATGCCCGCCGTCAGCTGCCCGATCTGGTGCGGACCCAGGCAGTAGGCCCGGCCCAGGAGCCGGCCGGTGGTGCCACGGCACGGCCGCCAGCCCGGAGCCACTACCTCTGACTGAGGATGGCGGCGTGTTGCGGCCCCTCTCAGCGATGGAGCGGGAGCACCTGCTCACCCGCGCCGCCGAGCCCTACCGCGACCCCAGCGGCACAGCCGATGCCGCGCGACTGCAGGCGGAGCGCAGCGAACGGCAGAACCTGCACCGCGGCGAGAGCACAGGTGCCTGGAGGCGGCGCTGGCAGCTGGAACGCCGGGCCTGACCGACCCAGCCCGCGTAGATTCCGCCGCAGTTGCCCGCCGCCGCTGATGCTCGCCGTTGCCGTTCTGGCCGCCGGGAAGGGCACCCGCATGAAGAGTGACCTGCCCAAGGTGCTCCAGCCCCTGGCGGGCGCCACCCTGGTGGAGCGGGTACTTGCCAGCTGCCGCAGCCTCAGGCCCGAGCGCCAGCTGCTGATCGTCGGCCATCAGGCTGAGCGGGTTGAGGCCTCCCTCAGCGCCTGGGGCGGGCTTGAGTTCGTGCTGCAGCAACCGCAGAACGGCACCGGTCACGCCGTGCAGCAACTGCTGGAACCCCTGGCGGATTTCGACGGCGAGCTGCTGGTGCTCAACGGCGATGTGCCATTGCTGCGCGAACAGACCATCGCCGACCTGTTGCAACGCCATCGCGCCAGCGGCGCCGCCGTGACCCTGCTCACAGCCCGACTGACGGACCCCACCGGCTACGGGCGGGTGTTCGCCGACGCCGAAGGCCAGGTGAGCGCGATCGTGGAGCACCGCGACTGCAGCGAAGCGCAGCGCCGCAACACGCTGATCAACGCCGGCATCTACTGCTTCGACTGGCGGCGTCTGGCGGCAGTGCTGCCGCAGTTGCGCAGCGACAACGACCAAGGCGAGCTCTACCTCACCGACAGCGTCGCCATGCTCAGCCCGGCGATGCACGTGGAAGTGGCCGATGCCGACGAGATCAACGGCATCAACGACCGCCTGCAGCTGGCCCAGTGCGAGGCGGTGATCCAGGACCGCCTGCGCTGCCACTGGATGCGTGAGGGCGTGACCTTCGTCGATCCCGGCAGCTGCACCCTCAGCGACGGCACCCGCTTCGGCCGCGATGTCGTGGTGGAACCGCAGTGCCACTTCCGCGGCGACAGCGTGATCGGCGATGGCTGCCGCATCGGCCCCGGCTCCCTGATCGACAACGCCCGGCTCGCCGATCGGGTCGAGGTCGTCTACTCGGTGGTGCGCCAGGCCACGGTGGCCGAAGGCTGCGCCATCGGCCCCTTCGCTCAGCTGCGCCCCGGCGCCGAACTGGAAGCCGACTGCCGGGTCGGCAATTTCGTCGAGATCAAGAACAGCCACATCGGCAGCGGCTCGAAGGTGAACCACCTCAGCTACATCGGTGATGCCGATCTCGGCACCGCCGTCAAGCCCTGGCGATCGGCCGCGCCCGCCAGCTGGTGAAGGAGAACTGGCAGACGCCGGCCTGACGTTCAGCCAGGCCACTGCGGCAGCAGCGGAATCAGGCGCTCCAGGGCCACGCCACGGCTGGCCTTGAGCAGCAGCACATCGCCGGGCTCCAGCCACTGGCTCAGGGGTTCAGCGGCCTGCTCCGGGCTCTCCACCACCGCCAGCTGCGGCAGCCCCGCCGCTCCCTCCGCCAGAGCCCTGGCCTCGACACCGTCGGCCACCACCACCAGGCCATCAAGCCCGAGGGCCGCAGCCCGCTCGCCGATCCGCCGGTGCAGGGCTTCGCTCTGCTCCCCCAGCTCCAGCATCGTGCCCAGTGCGGCGAAGCGGCGGCCGGGCTGGGTCGCCAGCAGATCGAGGGCAGCGAGCACTGCCTCCGGTGAGGCGTTATAGGTCTCATCCAGCAGGGTCAGGCCGCCGCGCTGCAGGCGCCGGTTGCGGCCGCCGGGCACGGAAACCGTCAGCTCCGTGAGGGCGTTGAACGGAACCCCCAGCTCCTGGGCGACGGCAACGGCCAGCAGCAGATTGCGGGCGTTGTGACGACCCTCCAGGGGCAAGGCCAGGGGGGTGCCGTTCAGCCTGAGCACAGCAGTGGTGGACTGCAGCTCACCGATCAGATCGGCGGGCGGGCAGTCCAGGCCTGCGATGCCCTGCGGGTCGTCGTCGCTGAGGGCTACCCGGCAGACCCGCCCCGTCCAGACCTGCGCCAGGGCCTGCTCCAGCAGCGGGTCACCGGCGGGGATGACCACCAGCCCATCAGACTGCAGTCGGTTCGTGATCTCGCACTTGGCGGTGGCAATCGCCTCACGGCTACCGAGCCGACCAATGTGGGCGGTGCCGATGTTGGTGATCACAGCCACATCCGGTTCGGCGCAATCGCTCAACCGCGCGATCTCACCCAGACCGCGCATCCCCATCTCGACCACCACGGCGCGATCGGCAGCAGCGGCCTTGAGCAGGGTCAGCGGCACGCCGATGTCGTTGTTCTCATTACCGCTGCTCGCCACCACCGGCCCGAGTGGGGCCAGGCAGGCGCGGATCAGCTCACGGGTGGTGGTCTTGCCGGCGGATCCCGTCACCGCCACCACCGGCAGGGCCAGCTCGCGCCGGTGCAACTGGGCCAGGCCCTGATAGGCAACGGTGGTGTCATCCACCAGCCAGTGGGGCAACCCCTGCGGCACGGCGCTGGCCCGCTGACGTTGCACCAGGGCCGCCTGGGCGCCGCAGGCGGCAGCCTGGCCCAGGAAGGCATGGCCATCGAAGCGCTCGCCCACCAGCGGCACGAACAGATCGCCGGCGGCCAGCTGGCGGCTGTCGGTGCAGACCGGACCGACGGCTGCCTGTGGATCGAGGGCGGCGAGCGGCCCTTGGGGTAGCCCCCAGCGCTCGATCAGGGCACGCAGTTGCATCGGCTCAGGGGGCGGGCGGAGCTGGCAGCACGATCATGCCGCTGCCCACCAGCGCATCCCGCGCCAGCAGGCTGCCAGCACCATCGCGCAGCTCCAGATGATCAAAACCCAGATCATGGGCGTAGAGCTGCCAGGCCTCGGCCCGCTGCTGGCGCTGAGCACTGCCCAGGGCCGTGAAGGCCGGCTGGATCTGAAGGATCAGGGTGCCGGAAGGGGGCTCAGCCGCGGCACCGGCCAGAAGCTCGGCCGCAGGGGCGACACGCAGAAGCTGCTGCTGCGGATCGATCGCGGCTGGCTGGGGTGAGGCCGACGGCGACGCGGCTGACGTTGACGGGACTGGCTCGGGGAGCACCGCATCATCAAACTGCGGCACCTCAGCTGTCGGCGCAGATGCCACAGGGGCTGACTGAGCCGTGGCGGATGGACCGGAAGCACCAGCGGCAACGGCATCCGGCGCAACGGCGTCGCCAACCCCATCGGCCGCTGGTTCGGCTGGGCCTGCGGCCGGCCGGCTGAGTAGCAACGGGGGCGTCACTACCAGCAGCAGGACCAACACCAGAACCAGAGCCAGGCTGAGCGGCCAGAACAGGGGCGCCAGATCGACCGGCCACCATGAGGGGCGCCAGAGGCCGCCCTCGCGGTTGCGGCGCAACTGACGCCATAGCCGCAGACGCAGGTCCGCGACAACGGCGCGCAGGTCGTCGAGGAGGTTGCGCCAGGGGTTGCGGTAAGGGGCCGGCAGACCGGAGCCGGAAGAGCCGCCGCCGGCATCGCGAGCGCCCACGGCGGCGGGGCTCAGCCGGCGCTGCGGCGACGCAGCAGCGACAGCGGGTTGCGCAGCGGCGACAGCGATGACGCCGCCGGCTGGACCAGATCCTGGGCGGCTTCACCCTGCTGAAAGCTCGGATCGGCCTGCTGGCCCTGGGAGAACTGCTCCACCGCCTCGGCATCGGGGGTGGGTTCCTTCCAGCCCTTCACCTCCTTGTACATGCGGTCGTACTCCAGAGCGGAGCGATCCCAGCTGTAATCGGCGGTCATCGCCCGACGCTGCAGCTCGCGCCAGCTCTGCGGGTGGCGGTAGGCCTCCCAGGAGCGCACGATCGAGGTATAGAAATCGAGTGGGTCGTAGCGGTCGAAGCAGAAGCCGGTGCCGCTGGCATGGGCCGGGTCGTGGGGAGGCACCGTGTCCACGAGTCCGCCGACGCGACGCACCACGGGAATCGTGCCGTAGCGCATCGCCAGCAGCTGGCTGATGCCGCAGGGCTCGAACCTGCTCGGCATCAGGAAGGCATCGCTGCCGGCGTAGATCAGGCGCGAGAGGGCATCGTCGTAGGTGAGGAACACGGCGAAGCGGCCGGGATGGCGCGCCGCCATCTGCCAGAGGCCCGATTCGAGGTGGCGATCGCCGGTGCCGAGCACGACGATCTGGCTGTCGGAATAGGCGAGCACGCGATCGGCCACCTGCAGCAGCAGATCGATGCCCTTCTGATCCACCAGGCGGCTGACCACACCCATCAGATAGGTGTCCGGCTTCACCTGCAGGCCCATGCGTTCCTGCAGCAGCCGCTTGCATTCGGCCTTGCCGCTGAGGTCATCGGCGCTGAAGCTCGCCGGCAGGCTGCGGTCGGTGGCCGGGTTCCAGGCCTCGAGATCGATGCCGTTGAGGATGCCGCGCAGCTTGCCACTGATGTAATTCAGCAACCCTTCCAGCTTCTCGCCATATTCGGAGGTGCGGATCTCCTGGGCGTAGGTGGGGGAAACGGCATTCACGCCATCGGCATAGAGCAGCGCCGCCGCCATCGTGTGGTCTCCTTGCATGTACCAGGGGCACCAGGTCATGCGGTCGAGCTTCCAGCGCCAGGGGCCCTGATACTTCAGGTTGTGGATCGTGAAGATCGTGCTGATCTCCGGATCCTGATGCATCCACACCGGAATCATGCCGGTATGCCAGTCGTGGCAGTGCAGAATTTCAGGCTTCCAGTGATTCCAGGCGAATTCGGCAACGGCGCTGGCAAAGAAGGTGAAGCGCCAGTCCTCGTCCTCGCCGCCGTAGATCCGCTCCGGATCGAACACTGGGTGCCCCACCAGATAGAGAGGCAGGCCGTTGCTGGGGTGGCGCGTCTCGTAGACCGCAAAATCCGTGCCCATCGTGTGCGCACGCCAGATCGGCTCTGCTGGAATGGCGAGCTGGCTCCAGAGCCGGCCGTAGCCGGGCATGATCAGACGCACGTCGTGGCCCAGGGGGGTCAGTGCGGGCGGCAGCGAGCCCACCACGTCGCCCATTCCCCCCACCTTCACCATCGGGGCACATTCGGCTGCGGCAAACAGCACCCGCATGGGGAAATCCGGCTGAAGTGGCCGCAACTCTACGGGCTGTTTCAAGGCAGAACGGTCACGACCGTGCCCACCTGGACCAGGTCGAACAGCTCCTGCACGTTCTCCTCGTAGAGACGCACGCAGCCATGGGACACGGCCCGACCCACCGTCCAGCGATGCGGTGTGCCATGGAACCCGGCCACGGTGCAACCACTGATCTGGAGCTCCCGTTCCCCATCCCAGCCGCTGCGACCGTTGCAATCGCGGTAGAAGCCGATCCAGCGGCTGCCCAGCGGATTGGCGGCACCGGACGGCACGGCACGGCCATTGCCGGGGTGCTGCCACACCGGGTGGGACACCTTCTCCAGCACCTGGTGGCGCCCGGCCGGTGTCTCCCAGCCGATGGTGCCGACCGCAGCCGGGAAGCGGCGCTTGAGCTGGCCGTCCTCCAGCACCATCAGCTGACGGTTGCGGCGGTCGAGCACGATCTGCAGACCGGGTTCGCGGAGCAGATCAGCCGGCACCCGCGCCAGCGCCACCTGATCACTGATCACCGGCGCCGGTGGCGGGATCGGGTCAGGCTGGCGGGCCAGAGCCGGTGCCAGCGGCAGCAGGGCCAGGGCGAGCAGAGGCGAAACGATCGCAGACGGTGGCAGAGGTGTCACGGTGACAGGGGCCAACTGCCCAAGCACTAGCTATGGCAACCAGGGAGAGGAAGAGAAATCCGGCGCCCGCTTCTCCAGAAAGGCGTTGCGACCCTCCTGACCCTCCTCGGTCCGGTAGAAGAGATGGGTGGCCTGGCCCGCCAGCTCCTGAATGCCGGCCAGTCCATCGGTCTCGGCATTGAAGGCAGCCTTGAGGCAACGGATCGCCGTGGGGCTGTGGCTCAGCACCTCCCGGGCCCAGCGCACGCCTTCGGCCTCGAGCTGCTCCAGCGGCACCACCGCATTGACCAACCCCATCGCCAGCGCCTCCTCCGCCCCGTAGCGGCGGCAGAGGAACCAGATCTCACGCGCCTTGCGCTGGCCCACCACCCGGGCCAGATAACCGGCGCCGAAACCGCCATCGAAGCTGCCCACCCGCGGGCCGGTCTGGCCGAACACCGCGTTCTCGGCGGCCAGGCTGAGATCGCAGAGCAGATGCAGCACCTG
>RFPK01000100.1 GCA_009926195.1 Synechococcaceae bacterium WB4_1_0192
GCCCCGCTGGCCTGCTGCGGGAGCTGGTGATCACGGCCCACCGGGCCTTTGGACGGCACATGGCCGCCCTGGAACTGCCGGTCGTCTACGCCCAGAACCCGGCCCCGGACGCCGAAGCGATCAACGACGTGGCCAAGGCGGCACTGGCCCTGGAGATCCCGCTGGAGCTGGCCGCCGATGGCAATGCCAGCGCCCAGGAGCTGGCGGTGGCCTTCGCTGCCACCGATCGTTGCCGCGCCCTGCAGCAACAGCTGCGCGAACCCCTGCGACCGGTGACGCTCACCAGCGAGCCAGGTCCAAACATGCTCGCCGCAGAGGCCGTGGCCTATGCCCCCTGGTGCTGCCCGGGCCATCACTACGCCGACCTCTGGAACCAGCATGTGCTGGTCCTGCTGCTCAGTGAGGGCAAGGATCGACCCTCCGTTCGCCACAAGGTCCGGGTGGACATCGCCGGCGACGGCAGCCACGGTCAGATCGATTGGCCGCTGCTGACCCCCAGCCAGATGAACCCGGTGGAAGCCGGCCGCAGCCCCGGCCTGCTGCACCGTCTCAACGCCCGCTGCCGCTTCGCCGCCGAGCTGCAGGCCGATGCGCTGGCGATGGCGCAGGCGCGCCAGGCCGAACCCCTGGTGGGCCAGACGCTCACCGGCGTGATCAGCGGTGTCCAGAGTTACGGCTTCTTCGTGGAGGTTCCCCCGTCCCAGGTGGAGGGACTGGTGCACGTCAGCTCGCTCAAGGACGATTGGTACGAGTACCGCTCGCGTCAGAACCGCCTGGTGGGCCGCAAGAACCGCCGCACTTACATGCTGGGCGACGCTGTCGACGTGATCATCCAGAAGGTGGATGTGCTGCGTCACCAGATCGATCTCGAGGTGGTGCTGCCGGAGGGCTGCGAAGCGATGGCCGACGACGCCGAGACCGAAGCCGACCACGACCCCTCCGACGAGGACTGAGGCCATGGCGGGCAGCCGCAACGAGCCGATCGTGCTGGCGGTGTCCGGCGCGAGCGCCCAGCCCCTGGCGGAGCGGGCACTGCAGCTGCTGTTGCAGGCCGATGAAACGGTCGAGCTGGTGGTCAGCCGTGGGGCAATCGGCGTCTGGCTGGCAGAACTGGGTATTCGCGTCCCTACGGAACCGGATCTGCAGCAGGAGTTCTGGCGGCAGCGCACCGGCTGCAGCAGCGGTCAGCTGCGCTGCCATCGCTGGAACGATCAGGCCGCCGCCATCGCCAGCGGCAGCCATCGCACTCGCGGCATGGTGATCCTGCCCTGCTCGATGGGTGCCGTTGGGCGCATTGCGGCCGGCGTGGCGACAGACCTGTTGGAACGGGCCGCTGATGTGCATCTCAAGGAGGGCAGACCGCTGGTGATCTGTCCGCGGGAAACCCCCTGGAACCTTGTGCATCTGCGCAACCTGACCACCCTCGCAGAGGCCGGTGCGCGGATCACGCCACCGGTCCCGGCCTGGTACCACCAACCGACCACCATCGAGGAGATGGTGGATTTTCTGGTGATCCGGGTGTTCGATGCCCTCGGCTTCGAGCTGGGCACTCTGCGCCGCTGGAGCGGCCCGATCAAGCCCTGAGCCCCGTCCTCTGAGCACCTTCGCGACCGATCCGCCTTGAGCCCGCTGCACCGCCTGCTGCTGCTGCCGCTGCTCAGCCCGCTGCTGGCGGTGCTGCTGATGGCCTCCCTGAACCCGCGCCCGGCGGTGACGCTGCGGCTGTTGGTGTGGGTGTCGCCGGCCTTGCCCCTGGGGGTCTGGATCGGCGGCGGAGCAGCAGCCGGTGCGGTCCTGAGTGCCGCCGCCACCGCCATCGCCCTGCGCAGCGCCGGTGGAGAACTGCAGGAGCATCGCCAGGTACGCCGGCGCCGCGATGCGGATGAGGACGAAGGGCCCGCGCCCCCGCCCCGTGCAGCGGAACGGAGTGGCTGGGGGGCAGCCTGGGCAGGCCCGACCCGATCCGCCGGCGAGCCAGCACCGACGGTCTCGGTCCCGTTCCGGGTGATCAGGAAGGGGAGCGACACCGCCGCCGGCAATAACAGTGGGGCCAGCCATGGCATGAGCAGCGGCCATGGCGACGGCTGGGACGCGGTCGCGACGGACGACTGGTGAGCGGCAGAAGGGCGCAGCAACATCCCTAAAGTTCGGCCTGCAGTTCGCCCGAGGCCAGCGTCGGTGACCGATTCCGCCAGCTCCGCCGCCCAACCCGCCGACCAGGCCAGCGCAGGGCCAGCCAGCCAGGCCGCTGCCGCACCGGCCAAGGCCGCCAAGCCCCCGGCCCCGGAGGACAAACCCTTCGCCGAGTTCGTGCCCAACCTGTTGATCCCGGCCATCGCTGACGAAATCAGGAACTACGGCGGTCCTGATACCAGCCTCAGCTTCGAGTCGGGAGCCATGCCGGTGGTGGGCAGCGCCTGTTGGATGGTGAAGGGTGAGCTGCCCGGCGGCCGCCGTTTCTGGCTGTGTTTCACCGCAGAATCGATCGGCTCAGCCAAGACGATCGCCGTGGCGGAAGCCGGCGCTGAACCCAGCCTGCTGGAATCCTTCCTGATCGACGAGAAGAAGATCACCCTGGCGCTGCTGGTCTCTCGCCTGGTCCAGCGCCTCAACGGCCAGAAGTGGCTCGGGGCCAACTGATCGGCTGCAAACGGAACCGAGCACGAGCAGCGGGTCACAAGGCTCGAGGGCTCAGCCATCCGCCAGCTGGCAAGTCGTGAAGGGAGCCGTCGCAGCGCCCCCTGCGGCTCCTACGATGGGCACTCCGCCAACAGCCGCCGCCCGATGGTGCCACCCTCCGCCGTTGCCTCGCCCGACGCCGCGACAGCCGCCATCGGCACGCCCGACGCGCCGGCCATCAAGGACCCGGTGAAGGACACCATCCTGACGCCGCGCTTCTACACGACCGACTTCGAGGCCATGGCGGCCATGGACCTGCGGCCGAACGAGCAGGAGCTCGAGGCCATTTGCGAGGAGTTCCGCAAGGACTACAACCGCCACCACTTCGTCCGCAACGACGAATTCGAAGGTGCTGCCGACAAACTCGATCCGGACACGCGCCGCGTGTTCATTGAGTTCCTTGAGCAGAGCTGCACCTCTGAGTTCTCCGGGTTCCTGCTCTACAAGGAACTGAGCCGCCGCATCAAGGACAAGAACCCCCTGCTGGCCGAATGCTTCGCCCACATGGCCCGCGATGAAGCCCGCCACGCCGGCTTCCTCAACAAGGCGATGAGCGATTTCGGTCTGCAGCTCGACCTTGGCTTCCTGACCGCCAGCAAGGCCTACACCTTCTTCAAGCCCGCCTACATCTTCTACGCCACCTACCTGAGCGAGAAGATTGGCTACTGGCGCTACATCGCCATCTTCCGCCACCTCGAGAAGAACCCAGACAGCAAGATCTTCCCGATCTTCAACTTCTTCGAGAACTGGTGCCAGGACGAGAACCGTCACGGTGACTTCTTCGACGCCCTGATGAAGGCGCAGCCGTCCACCGTGCGTGGCTTCAAGGCCCGCCTGTGGTGCCGTTTCTTCCTGCTGGCCGTGTTCGCGACCATGTACGTGCGCGACGTGGCGCGCAAGGAGTTCTACGAGGCTCTGGGACTGGACGCTCGCGACTATGACAAATACGTGATCGCCAAGACCAACGAAACCTCGGCCCGCGTCTTCCCGGTCGTGCTGAACGTGGACCATCCCAAGTTCTACACCCGTCTGGAGCGTCTAGTGCGCAACAACACTGAGCTCAGCAAGGCAGACGAAAGCAACGCCGCGGCACCGATCAAGGCGATCCGCAAACTGCCCTACTGGATTGCCAACGCCACCGAGATGGCGAAGCTGTTCCTGATGAGCCCGATCCGTAGCGAAGACTTCCAACCGGCCGTTCGCTGAGGCTTCAGCCACCCGGTAACCCAGGCCCCGGCCCATTCGGCCGGGGCCTTCTTGCATGTCACTGCGGCGATCTGGCCGTAATCCCTCCCCTCCACCCGATCGCAACGGACCGCGCGTGATTGCCACCCCCTCCTCCAGCCTCCCCACCGCCGCGGCCTGCGGCGACGGCTTTGGCAGCCACTGGACGCCGCAGCTGGAAGCCCTGCTGGCGGCCGGTCGGGCCGCTGGTGCCGATCTGGTGGAAGTGTTTCTCGAGCGGACGGACCATCTCGGTCTGTTGGCCGAACAGGACCGGATCACCAGCGTCACCCCGGCCTTCGGCATGGGGGCCGGCATTCGCGTGTTCCGCAACCAGCGCGATGGTTTCGTCAGCACCAACGACCTCAGCGCGGCCGGTCTGCAGCGGGCCCTGGACCAGGCCCTCGGCATGCTGGGCCTGCAACGCAGCACCCTGCCCGCCGCCGGCTTCGATGGTCTGGGTGCCCTGCGCGACTTCGCCGCCAGCAAGGACGACTGGCTGAAGCGCTGCCCCGAGCTGCAAGAGGCCAGCCTGCACCTGCTGCGGGGTACGGATCAGCTGAACCGCAAGGGCAAGCACCTGCAGGCACGCCGCGGCAGCTATGCCCGCGACTGGCAGGAAGTGCTCGTGGCCGCCAGCGATGGCACCTATGGACGCGATGTGCGCCTGCACCAGTCGGTGGGGCTGAACGTGCTGGCGGCCGATGGCGAACACCGTGCCGGCGTTGGCCGCCGCTACGGCACCTCCGGTCGCCCGGACGATCTCCGCCTCTGGGATGCCGAAGCCTCGGCCCGGGAGGTGTGCGAGAGCGCCGGCACCATGCTCTACGCCGACTACGTGGAGGCGGGCCAGCTGCCGGTGGTGCTGGCGAACCGATTCGGCGGCGTGATCTTCCATGAGGCCTGCGGCCACCTGCTGGAGACCACCCAGGTGGAGCGGGGCACCACCCCCTTTGCCGACCGGGTGGGCCAGACGATCGCGCACGAAGCCGTGACAGCCATCGACGAGGGACTCACCGGCGGGGCCTTCGGCTCCCTGTGCATGGACGATGAGGGGATGGAGCCGCAGCGCACGGTGCTGATCGAAAACGGCGTCCTGCAACGCTTCATCAGCGACCGCGCCGGTGAGCTGCGCACCGGCCATGCCCGCACCGGCAGCGGCCGCCGTCAGGGCCATACCTTTGCGGCTGCCAGCCGCATGCGCAACACCTACATCGCCGCCGGTCCGCACACGCCCGAGCAGCTGATCGCGTCGGTCGACAAGGGCCTGTACTGCAAATCGATGGGCGGCGGCAGCGTCGGTCCCACCGGCCAGTTCAACTTCGCCGTGGAGGAGGGCTACCTGATCGAAGACGGCCAGCTCACCAAACCGGTCAAGGGCGCCACCCTGATCGGTGAGGCCAAGGAGGTGATGCCGCGGATCTCGATGTGCGCCAACGACCTCGAGCTGGCCGCCGGCTTCTGCGGCTCGGTCAGCGGCAGCATCTTCGTCACCGTGGGCCAGCCCCACATCAAGGTGGATTCGATCACCGTGGGTGGTCGCTGACATGCCCTTCACCAGCAGCAATCCGACCAGCCCGATGGCCACCGACAGCAGCATCGCCTCCAGCACGCCCAGCGGCAGCGCCGGTCTCGACGCCGAAACCCTGCGCAGCCAGCTCGGCGACATCGCCGCCAACGCCGGCATCCGCCGCTGGGACCTGGGCGCGGCCTGCAGCTCCGATACCTCCGTGCAGGTGGATCGCGGCGAGGCCAAACAGCTCAAGGGAGCCCAGCGCAGCTCAATCACCATTCGCGTCTGGAACGACGACGGCCTGGTGGGCATCACCAGCACCTCCGACCTCTCGCCCTCCGGATTGGCCCGCGCCCTGGCGGGTGCCCGTGATGCCAGCGCCTTCGGCAACCCGGACGACACGCCGGCCTTCTCGCCGCTGGCGACGGCTCCGCTGGCCAGCCTGGATCAGCCGATCCATGAGCCCGCGGGCATCCTGCAGCTGCTCGACACCCTGAAGGACGCCGAGCGCCAGCTGCTCGCTCGCCACAGCGCGATCGGCACGGTGCCCTACAACGGCCTGGCCGAGCGCACCAGCGAGCGGATCTACCTCAACAGCGACGGCGCCTGCCGCCAGCAGCGTCTGAGCACCGCCAGCCTCTACCTGTACGCCAGGGCGGAAGAAGCCGGCCGCAAACCCCGTAGCGCCGGCGCCGTACGCCTGGCCTACGGCGCCGGCGACCTCGATGTCGCGGGCTGCATCGATGAGGCGGCGGAGCGCACGATCAGCCATCTCGACTACGCCCCGATCGAGACCGGCCGCTACACCTGCGTGTTCAGCCCGGAGGCCTTCCTCGATCTGATCGGCGCCTTCAGCGGCCTGTTCAACGCCCGCGCCGTCCTCGATGGCGTCAGCCTCAGCAACCGCGAGTCGCTCGGCGAGCAGCTGGCGGTGCCGTTCCTCTCCATCCACGACAACGGCCTGCACCCCGGCAACGTCGGTGCCTCGGCCTTTGACGGTGAAGGCACGCCGACCCAGCGGCTGGCGCTGATCGAGGGCGGGGTGTTGCGCAACTTCCTGCATTCGGAAGCCACCGCCCGCGCCTTCGGCGTGGCACCCACCGGCCATGCCGGCCTGGGTGCGAAGGTGTCGGTGGGGGCGGACTGGCTGGAGATCGGCGCCACGACCGGCAGCAGCGGTGGCCAGGCGGGCCTGAATCGCTTCCAGGCCGATCAGGCAATCGTCTGGATCGACTCGCTCTCGGCTCTGCATGCCGGCGTGAAAGCCAGCCAGGGGTCCTTCTCTCTGCCCTTCGACGGCTGGCTGGTGCGCGGCGGTGAGGCCCGCTCGATCGAAGCCGCGACCGTGGCCGGCGATATCCGCCAGGTGCTGAAGGCGATCATCGGCTTCGAGGGCGAGGCCAAGATCACCCCTGATGGGCTCTGCCCGCTGGTGTGGGTGGAGGGCCTCTCGATCACCGGCGAAGCCTGAGGCCACGACAATGACCCCATGAAGATTCTGTTCTGGGGCACGCCTGCCTACGCGGTACCGAGCCTTGAGGCCCTGGTGGCCGCCGGTCATCAACTGGTGGGGGTGGTGAGCCAGCCGGATCGCCGCCGAGGCCGGGGCAAGGCCCTGATGCCCTCAGCAGTCAAGGCGCGGGCATTGGAGCTGGGACTGCCGGTGTTCACGCCGGAGCGCATCCGCCGCGATCTGGACTGTCAGCAGCTGTTGGCAGCCCTGGGAGCGGATGTGTCGGTGGTGGTGGCCTTCGGTCAGATCCTGCCGCCGGAGGTGCTGGCCCAACCGCCCCTGGGCTGCTGGAACGGCCATGGCTCACTGTTACCGCGCTGGCGGGGGGCCGGGCCGATCCAATGGGCGCTGCTGGAGGGTGACGCCGAAACGGGCGTGGGGATCATGGCGATGGAAGAGGGACTCGACACGGGACCGGTGCT